>NZ_SDKK01000003.1:154888-193792 GCF_008107625.1 Zoogloea oleivorans | reverse complement strand
TGGGCCTTTTGCATGGTGTGTGGGCGATCACCGTCGCCCCAACAGCTCAAACCGGGAACCGCTCGCCTAGTCCTCCGTCGCCGCCGCCTTGCCCGATTTCGTCGGGGCCTTTCTGTCGGACTTCTTCTTCAAGCCCAACGCGGCAAGCTGGTCGGAGTTTTCGCCGTACTGGGCTTTCACCTGGTTCTTCACGCCGAGGATGGCGTCGTGGAATTGCCATTGGGCGGCCTGGGCGGCGTCGCGGGCGGCGGCGAGGGTGTTTTGGGCGTGGAATTCGGTGGCGAGGAGGGCTTGCAGGTTTTCGTGGAGCTTCGCGATGCTGCTGAAGGCGAAGTCGGGGTTGGCGGGTGCATAGCCGGGGATGGCGGTAAGGGCCATGAAGGCTTCGATGTCGGCTTGCAGGACTTGCGGGGAGACGCGGGAGCGTTGTGTGTTTGCCATGACTTCTCCAAGGGCGTTGGTTGGTTTCGGATGTGGAGGCCCACGGCAGAATATTTTCACATCATATAAAAACCGTCAATAAAACGTGACATTGGCATGAAACGGCTTTTTTGTTCGGAAGGCATTCGGGTGCGACAGATTGCCAATCTGGTCTGTCGAATTGGCAATGTGATGCACCAGATTGGTGATCGGACTGGCCAGATTGACAAGTTGCCCGGTCAGATTGGCAATCTGGCCCGTCACATTGCTTCTTTGGTGCGTCCGATTGGCAATTTGATCGGTCACATTGCCAATCTGGTGGGGCGTAATGGCAACCGGAACCTTGCGAGCACGACCTTCAGCCCACAACTTGATTTCAATCAGGCGTCGACAAGAATTTTCCGCTGTAAATTCAAGGCGAGACGAGGATAATGGCGGCCTTTCTGTCAGCCACATTCTTCCCCATGGCCGCCCACATCACCGAAAAAGTCCTCAGTGTTCATCACTGGAACGACACCCTCTTCTCTTTCACCACCACGCGTGATCGGTCGATCCGCTTTGAGAACGGCCAGTTTGTGATGATCGGGCTGGAGGTGGATGGCCGGCCGCTGATGCGCGCGTATTCGATTGCCAGCGCCAACTACGAGGAGAGCCTGGAGTTCTTCAGCATCAAGGTGCAGGACGGCCCGCTCACCTCGCGCCTGCAGCACTTGAAGCCGGGTGATGACTTACTGGTGTCGCGTAAACCCACCGGCACGCTGCTGCTGTCGGATCTGCTGCCCGGCCGCCACCTGTATCTGTTCTCCACCGGCACGGGCATGGCGGCGTTCATGAGCATCATCCGCGACCTGGATGTGTATGACCGCTTCGACAAGGTGATTCTGGTGCACGGCGTGCGTCAGGTGAGCGAGCTGGCCTATTCGCACTACATCACCCATGAGCTGCCGCAGCACGAGTTCCTCGGTGAGTCGATTTCGCAGAAGCTGATCTATTACCCCACCGTGACCCGCGAGCCCTTCCGCAACCAGGGCCGCCTCACCGATCTGGTGGAGAGCGGCAAACTCTTTGAAGACATCGGCCTGCCGCCGCTTGATCCGGCGGTGGACCGCGCGATGATCTGCGGCAGTGCGCCGATGCTGAAGGACAGCCGTGCCATGCTGGACGCACGCGGCTTCCGCATGTCGAAGCGCATCGGTGATCCGGCTGACTACGTGATCGAGCACGCCTTTATCGAGAAGTAAGCGGGCAGCGCCTGAAATGCAAATGGGGAAGCTGCAGTCAGCTTCCCCATTTTTACGTCGTGCCGCGTTGCGCGGCGTGTTGCCTTACTCGCCGGCGGCCCGCTTGACGCGGCGCTGACGCACGGCTTCGGCCAGCACGTCGAGCACGGTGAGGCTGTCTTCCCAGCCGATGCACGCGTCGGTGATGCTCTTGCCGTATTCCAGTTCAACGCCGGGCTTCAAGTCCTGACGGCCTTCCTTGAGGTGGGATTCGACCATCACGCCAATGATGCGGTCTTCGCCGTTGGCCATCTGGCCAGCCACGTCGTGGGCCACATTGACCTGCAGCTTGTGCTGCTTGCTGCTGTTGGCGTGCGAGAAGTCGATCATCAGCTTGCCCTGCAGGCCGGAGGCGGCCAGTTCCTTGCTGGCGGCGTCGACGCTGGCCGCGTCGTAGTTGGGGCCCTTGCCGCCGCGCAGGATGAGGTGACAGTCTTCATTGCCGGTGGTGCTCACAATGGCCGAGTGCCCAGCCTTGGTGACCGACAAAAAGTGGTGCGGCGACTGGGCGGCCTTGATGGCGTCGACGGCGATGCGGATGTTGCCGTCGGTGCCGTTCTTGAAGCCCACCGGGCTCGACAGGCCGGAGGCCAGCTCGCGGTGCACCTGGCTTTCGGTGGTGCGGGCCCCAATGGCGCCCCACGAGATCAGGTCGGCGATGTATTGCGGGGTGATCATGTCGAGGAATTCGGTGCCGGCGGGCAGACCGAGTTCATTCACGTCCGACAGCAGCTTGCGGGCGATGCGCAGGCCTTCGTTGATGCGGAAGCTGCCGTCCATCAGCGGGTCGTTGATGAGGCCCTTCCAGCCCACCGTGGTGCGGGGCTTCTCGAAATACACGCGCATCACCACCAGCAGGTCGTTCTTGAGGCGGTCGGCCTCGGCCTTGAGGCGGCGGGCATATTCCATGGCCGCGGCTGTATCGTGGATGGAACAGGGTCCAATCACCACCAGCAGACGGTCGTCGGCACCAAACAGGATGCGGTGGATGCCAGCACGCGCCTCGAACGCCGTTTCCGCCGCCTTGGGGGTGGCGGGAAATTCCCGCAGCATGTGGATCGGCGGGGCCAGTTCCTTGATCTCCTTGATCCGGACATCGTCGATATGGACTTTTGAGGAGGCGTGCATGGTGAATCCTGTCGGCTGCTTTATGGTGAGTCGATGATTCTAGCCCATGCACACGTCAGGAAGCCATGCGCGGCCTACAGCATGACTTGCGTGCCCAGCTCCACCACCTGGTTGGCGGGCAGCTTGAAGTAGGTGGCGGCCCCTTCCGACTGGCGCATCATCCAGCCGAACAGGTTGCAGCGCCAACGGGGCATCTGGCCGGGGCCATCGACGATGCTGGAGCGCGCAACAAAGTAAGTGGTGGTCATCGGTTCGAGTTCGAGGCCGTACTTGGCCGCCAGCGCGAGGGCGGCGGGCACGTCCGGTTCCTCGCGAAAGCCGAAGCGCGCATCCACGTTGTAGATGCCGTCGGCGAGCAGGGTCACGGTGACCCGCTCGGCGTTGTCGATGTGCGGGATGTCTTCATTCACCACATGCAAAAAGACGGTGCACTCGTGCATCACCTTGTAGTGCTTGAGGTTGTGGAACAGCGCACTGGGCACCAGCGAGGGCTCGGAGGTGAGATACACCGCGGTGCCAAAAACCCGCGGCACGTCGGGCAGCGGGCCCTTGATGAAGCCGGCCAGCGGTACGTCGATGCGGCAGCGCTGCTGCGCCAGCAGGCGGCTGCCTTCCTTCCAGGTGGTGAGCATCAGGAAGATGAAGGCGCCCAGCGCCATCGGCATCCAGCCGCCTTCACCGAGCTTGGTGAGATTGGAGCTGAAGAACAGCGCCTCCAGCACGCCAAACACCGCCAGCGCCGCCAGCAGGCCATAGCGCACGCGTCCTTCGCTCATCAGCAGGATGAAGACGGTGAGCAGCGTGGTGATGATCATGGTGCCCGACACGGCGATGCCGTAGGCCGCCGCCAGCGCCGCCGACGAGCGGAACTGCAGCACCAGCACGATCACCGCCACCAGCATCAGCCAGTTGACGCTGGGAATGTAGATCTGCCCGCGTTCGGTGTCGGAGGTGTGCAGGATGCGCAGGCGTGGCAGGTAGCCAAGGCGGGTGGCCTGCAAGGTCATGGAATAGGCGCCGGTGATGGTGGCTTGCGAGGCAATCACCGTGGCCAGCGTGGCCAGGCCCACCAGCGGTATCAGGAACCAGTCGGGGGCCAGCAGGTAAAACGGGTTCTGAATGGCTACCGGCGAACGCATCACCAGCGCCCCCTGGCCGAAGTAGTTGAGCATCAGCGCCGGCCACACCAGCCCGTACCAGGCCAGCCGCACCGGCTTGGCGCCAAAGTGGCCCATATCGGCATACAGCGCCTCGCCCCCGGTCAGCGCCAGGAACACCGCCGACAGCAGGATGAAAGTGGCATGGGGCCGGGCACTGGCAAAGTCGATGGCGTAGCGCGGGTCGATGGCGCGCAGCACTTCCGGTGTCTGCATGATGCTGGCGACGCCCATGGCCGCCAGGGTCAGGAACCAGATCACCGTGACCGGCCCGAAGAAACGCCCTACGTAGCCGGTGCCGTGCTTCTGGATCATGAACAGGGCCACCAGAATGCCCACCGTCACCGGCACCACAAAGTGCTCAAGGTGCGGTGTGGCGACGCTGATGCCCTCCACCGCCGACAGCACCGAGATGGCCGGGGTGATGATCGCGTCACCGTAGAACAGGGCGGCGGCAAAGATGCCCCCGCCAATGGCCAGCAAGCCCCAGCGCGGGCTGCGCGATACCCGGTGGGCCAGGGCGGTGAGCGCCAGCACGCCGCCCTCCCCTTCGTTGTCGAAGCGCAGCACCACCCACACGTACTTGAGGGAGATGATTACCAGCACGGCCCAGAAGAAGGCCGACAGGGTGGCCAGCACATTCATGTCCGTCGGATCAAGGCCGTGGGAGCCGATGAAGGCTTCCTTGAAGGCATACAGCGGACTGGTGCCGATGTCGCCATAGACGACACCGAGCGCCGCCAGGGCCAGACCGGCGGTGCCGGACTTCGAGTGGTTTGTTGCAGACGGGTGCATGGAAAACTCCGTGAGTACTGCGCTCGTTCAGATCTGGAAGCGGTAGCCGACGCCGGTTTCGGTGAGGAAGTGGCGCGGCTGCGCCGGGTCGTCCTCGAGCTTGTGGCGCAAATGGCCGACGTAGATGCGCAGGTAATGACTACTGTCGCTGTAGGCCGGGCCCCACACTTCGCGCAATAGCTGGCGATGGGTCATGACCTTGCCGGCGTTGGCGATCAGCACGCCCAGCAGGCGGTATTCAATGGGTGTGAGCTTGACCGGCTCGCCACGGCGGCTCACCTGACGGCGCGAGAAATCCACGTCCACGTCGCCAAAGCGCAGTTGTGCCGCCTCGCCGTCGGGCTTGACGCGGCGGCGCAGCAGGGCCCGCACGCGGGCCAGCAGTTCGCCCACCGAGAAGGGTTTGGTGAGGTAGTCGTCGGCGCCCGCATCGAGCACGCCGATCTTGTCGTGCTCGGTGGAACGGGCCGACAGCACCAGCACCGGCGCCGTGGACCAGACCCGAAAGTCACGGATGAACTGCGTCCCGTCGCCGTCCGGCAGGCCCAGGTCGAGAATCACCAGGTCGGGCTGGCAGTTGCCCGCGTCGATCAATGCCTGGCCGCGGGTTTCGGCTTCGGCCACACGGCAGCCCTCGCCTTCGAGCGCAGTGCGCACAAAGCGCCGGATCTGGCGTTCGTCCTCGACAACGAGAATCTGTGGGGCCGTCATGGGCCACCCTCCGGCTCAGGGGGTTCGGGCTCGATGGCCGGCGGTGTTCCGAGGGGCAGCGTGAAGGCCACGCTGCCCCCGCCGCCGGGCGGATTGAAGGCGCGGATGGTGCCACCGTGGGCCTCGATGATGCTCCGGCAGATCGCCAGCCCCACGCCCATGCCCACCACGGGGGCCTCGACCGCACCACGCTCGAACAGATCGAACACCCGGCTCAGGCTGTCCGCTGGAAAGCCGGGCCCGCCGCTCGTCACCTGCACGTCGACAAACTCGCTGCCCGCCTGCGCGGCCAGCAGAATCGGCGTATCCGGCGGGGCGTACTTGGCGGCGTTCTCGAAGAGGTTGCAGAAGACCCGCTCCAGCAAAACCGCGTCAAAGTGAACCAGCGGCAACTCGCCCAGCCCGCTGACCTGCACCGGATGCCCGTCCATGGCGCGGCCGAGCAGTTGCAGGCTGGCCCCGACCACTTCTTCGAGGGGCTGCCATTCCTTGCGCAGGCTCACCCGCCCGGCCTGCAGGCGGGCCATGTCGAGGAGATTGCCGACCATGCCGTTCATGCGCAGGGCCTGGTCACGGATGGCCTCGGCCGTCTCCTGCGCGTCGGCGGGCAGCGGCGGACGGGTCAGCACAAGGGAATCCGCCAGCCCGTAAAGGGCCGTCAGCGGGGTGCGCACATCATGGGAGAGGGCAGACAGGATGGCGCTGCGCAGGCGTTCCGATTCGGCTTCAAGCTGCGCCGACTGGGCTGCATCCACGAAATACAGGCGTTCGACCGCCGTGGCGACCAGCGAGGCCAGGGCCTCCAGCAAGGGCAGATCGCCGCTGGCACTGTCCGGCATCGACGCCACCAGCACACTTCGTCCCCGGGTCGATCCGCTCAGGGGCAGAAAGTGGCGGCGAAAGCCGGGCGCGTCGGTGGCGCCGGATTCAACGGCCAGCCCGCCGTCGACAGCCATGCGGGCCATTTGCAGATCCAGCGCGGCAAGCGGCCCGGCAGCCAGTGTCACCGGTGTCAGGGTGTCGTCCGGCGCCGGCAGCAGCAGCCACAGGCGGGCGCCCAGATGGGTGGCCATGAACGCCCGCACCGCCAGTTCGACCTGAGCCGGCGACATCGCCCCCGCCAGCACTTTGGCCAGGTCATACAAGGCCCGCGTGGCTTGCTCCCGGCGCTCGGCGTCACGCGCCTGGCTGCGCAGGCCGGCGGTCAGCTGGCCAACGATCAGGGACACCGCCAGCATCACGGCGAAGGTCACCAGATACTGGCCATGGCTCACTTCAAACGAGAAGCGCGGCGGCACGAAGAAGAAGTCGAACAGGGCCACGCTGCCCAGCGAGGCGATCACCGCCGGCCCGCGGCCGAGCCGGCTGGCCACCAGCACCACGGCCAGCAGGAAGAGCATCACCGTGTTGGCCAGGTCGAGCACCTCGCGCAGCGGCAGCGCCACCGCCAGTGCCGCCACGCAGGCCAGCAACGCCAGGGCGTAACGGCGACCTTCGGAGATCGGCTCACGGGCAGCAAACGGAATCAGGGCAGGCATGCGCAGAGTGTTGCACTGCCCACATAAAAATGGCGTAAAGAAAGCCGATTCAAACTGCGGCAGGGGCTGAATCGTCAACGCCCCCCTGTGGGTCGGACTTCAGTCCGACTCAGCGGGCGGAACGCGCGTTGTCGGACTGAAGTCCGACCCACAAGGGCTGGTGGTGGGGCGTTGTCGGACTGAAGTCCGACCCACAGGGGCTTGTGGTGGGGCGTTGTCGGACTGAAGTCCGACCCACAGGGGGCTGGTGGGGGGGTTAGCGGCGGATCTGGATGCCCCAGCCGATGCCGCCGAAGCGGGGGCGGCCGGGGTAGCCGAAGGGGTAGCCGTAGAAGGGATCGCCATAGGGTGCATAAACCGGCGGATAGGCGGCGCGACGGGCACGTTCGACTTCGGCGCGCGCCCTGTCGAGGGCGGCGGCCTGTTCGGTGTCGCGGCGCACCTTCTCGGCGGTGGCCTGATCCTGCACCCAGCGCTGGTGGGCGTCGGCAAGCGCATCCAGCACTTCCGGCGCAACACCTTGCTGACGCAGGCGAATGGCCTGGGAGGGCGTCAGGGCATGGTGGGTGCCGGTGCTGCGCAGGGTTTCGATGAGAATCGGCGGCGGCACAAAGCGCGATTGCTGCACGATCTCGTCAAGGCTCAACGGACGCCCGGGTCGGGCGGCGTCGATGCGGGCCAGGTCGGCGGGGTCGAGGCGCTGGATGGCCTGCGGCGAGGAAACCGGCGTGGCACAGGCGGCCATCAGCAGCGCGCCCGCGCCCAGCACCGGAAACAGCCAGAAACGACGGCTCACGAAGAGCGTCCCCGCCCGATCAGTATTCGACATCCCGCGCCGATTTCTCGTAGAGGCCGACCACTTCGTTCATCTGTTCAAGAATGCGTTCGCTGGTGGTGGCCACGTTGGTGGCGGCACGCTTCTGCTCGCCGGCATCGCGCATCCCCAGGGCGTTCTGGAAGAAGAACCACTGCTGCTCGACCAGGGCCAGCTCTTCCTTGATGTGGGCGGAGTTCTGGGGGGCGACCTTGAGTTCTTCGTGGGCCTTGGCGAACTCCTTCACCGCGGCATCGAGCATCTCGCCGGCCTGCGTGACATTGACGCCCATCTGGCGGAAGAAATAGGCCTTGGCCATGCGCTGGGACAACATGCGCTGACGCCCGGAAACATTCACCAGACGGCCCAGCGCCGTACCGGCCGCCTTCTCGTAAGCCTGGGTGAGCTTCTGGGCGGCCGTCAACGCTGCCTCGCTGACGGTCCACACGGCCTTGGGGTCGCTGCGCAAGTCGGCCAGCAGCGGCCGGAAGCGGGACCATTCCTGCTCCAGTTGCTGGAAGGCCGCCCGCACCTCATCGCTGGGGGCAAAGGACTTGAGTTCGCCGAGTTGCTGTTCGAACAGGCTGATCGACTGGGTCAGCAGGGGCTTGGCCTTGTCGGGCAGCACGCCCAGCACCAGCATCAGCCAGGCCTTGGCCATGCGCAGGGAAAGCATGCGCTGACGCCCGGCCTTGTTGATGGCCGACGGCAGGGACAGGCCTGCGGCGGCGGGCGCCGCCCACAGGTGCGTGGCCGGCAGACAACACACGCCGGCAAGGCTGAGGAAGGTGCGGCGATCCATGGCTCAGCCTCCCGTTCCGCCGACGGTCAGGCCGTCGATGCGCAGGGTGGGCTGACCGACGCCAACCGGCACGCTCTGGCCGTCCTTGCCGCAGGTGCCGACACCCGGGTCGAGGGCCAGATCGTTGCCGATCATCGACACGCGGGTCAGGCAGTCGGGGCCGTTGCCGATCAGGGTGGCACCCTTCACCGGGCGGGTCACCTTGCCGTCTTCGATCAGGTAGCACTCAGAGGTCGAGAACACGAACTTGCCGGAGGTGATGTCCACCTGGCCGCCACCGAAGTTGGCGGCGTACAGGCCATTCTTCACCGAGGCGATGATTTCGGCGGGTTCGTGCTGGCCGGCCAGCATGATGGTGTTGGTCATGCGCGGCAGCGGCAGGTGGGCGAAGGATTCGCGACGGCCGTTGCCGGTGGGCTTGACGCCCATCAGGCGGGCATTCAGCGTGTCCTGCATGTAGCCGACGAGGATGCCGTCCTCGATCAGCACGGTGCGCTGGGTGGGGTTGCCTTCGTCGTCGATGGTCAGCGAGCCGCGGCGATCCGGCAGCGTGCCGTCGTCCACCACGGTAACGCCCTTGGCGGCCACCTGCTGGCCGATGCGGCCGCAGAAGGCCGAGCTTTCCTTGCGGTTGAAGTCGCCTTCAAGGCCGTGGCCGATGGCTTCGTGCAGCAGGATGCCGGGCCAGCCGTTGCCGAGCACCACCGTCATGCTGCCGGCCGGCGCCGGGCTGGCGTGCAGGTTGACGCGCGCCTGATGCACCGCCGCCTTGGCAAAGCCGGTGAGCACTTCGTCGGTGAAGTAGCCGTAGTCGTAACGCCCGCCCCCCCCGCTGGAGCCCTGCTCCCGGTGGCCGTTCTCTTCCATGATCACCGACACCGAGACGCGCACCAGCGGCCGCACGTCGGCCGCCAGGTGGCCGTCGCTGCGCGCCACCATGATGACTTCCCAGGTGCCGACGAGGCTGGCCATGACTTCCTTGACGCGCGGGTCTTCGGCGCGGGCCATGGCTTCGAGGCGTTCGAGGAGCTTGACCTTGGTGACGTCGTCCAGCGAATCGTGCGGGTTGTCACCCCGGTACAGGGCCAGCGGCGGCTTCTTGACGGCCTCGATCTTGTGGGCCTTGCGGCGCCCGCTGTCGGCAATCGCACGGGTCGCGTCGGCGGCGTCCTTGAGGGCCTTCAGGCTGATGTCGTCGGAGTAGGCGAAGGCGGTCTTCTCGCCGGTGATGGCGCGCACGCCGACGCCCTGCTCGATGTTGAAGCTGCCCGACTTGACGATGCCTTCTTCGAGGCTCCAGGCCTCGGAGCGGTGGTACTGGAAGTACAGGTCGGCGTAGTCGAGCTTGTGGCGGAAGAGCTTGCCGAAGACCTTGTCCAGATCCTCGAAATCCAGGTCGTAGGGCTTCAGGAGCAGCTTGCTGGCGAGCTTCAGGGGATTGGGTGCAGGATTCTTGCTCATGGTCTCTGGGGGAATGGGTATTCGCTCGGTTAGCTGAGTTTGCGGTGCTTGAGGGCCGGCAGGCTGGCGCGGACTTCGGCGATGCGCGCCGGGTCCAGGTCGGCAACGACCACGCCGGGGCCTTCGGGCAGACGGGCGAGGACGTCGCCCCACGGGTCGATGATGAGGCTGTCGCCCCAGGTGCGCCGGCCATTGGGATGCACGCCGCCCTGGGCGCTGGCAAGCACGTAACACTGGTTCTCGATGGCCCGCGCGCGCAGCAGGATTTCCCAGTGGGCGCGGCCGGTGGTGTAGGTGAAGGCGGCCGGCAGGACGATCAGGTCGGTCTCGCCCATGGCCCGGAAGAGTTCGGGAAAGCGCAGGTCGTAGCAGATCGACAAACCGACCTGCCCGCAGGGCGCCTCGAAGCTGACCACTTCGTTGCCGGCCTCAATGGTGGCGGATTCGTCGTAGTACTCGTCGCCCTTCTGGAAACCGAAGAGATGGATCTTGTCGTAGCGGGCCACACGGCGGCCTTCGTCGTCGAAGACCAGGGTGGAATTCTTGACCTTGTCCGGGACGTCGGCCTCCATCGGACAGGAACCGCCGATCAGCCATACCTTGTGGCGACGCGCGGCATCCTTCAGGAAACTCTGGATCGGGCCGTGGCCCTCTTCTTCGCGGATGCGGATCTTGGCGGTTTCATCGCCGCTGATGAGCGGAAAGTATTCGGGCAGCACCACCAGACGGGCGCCCGCGGCGGCGGCTTCGCCGATCAGGCGGTCAGCGTCTTTCAGGTTGGCGTCCACGTCGGGGCCGGAAACCATTTGTACGGCGGCGATGCGGCAGACCGGATTGCTTGTCATGGATAGGTCCTCGCTGACGTGGCTATTGGGGTGCAAGCGGTGGCCGGGATGCCAGCTTCTCGACCTTGGGGTCGGACCAGGCGCCGGTCACGGCATATTCGAAACTGAACAGCTTTTCCACGGGGTCGCGCAAGGCTTTTTGCACCAGGTAGGCGGCCAGGCCAAGGGCCGGGTTGATCGCGCCGGTGGTCGCAATGGCCGAACCCACCGCAATCGACTCGGACAGGGTCGGCTGGACCTTGACCCGCAGGTTCTGGGTTTCCCGCACCGCGTCGGCCTCCCCATTCATGAAGACCCGCGCGGCCGGCCCGAAAAGCTCAAGGTCGTCGGTACGCAGCAAACCGTTATTCATCTGGATGCTACCGGAAATGCGGTCGAAGGCGAATCCTTGGGAAAACACGTCGCGAAAATCCAGCGTGATGCGCCGCGGCAGGGCCTGCAGGTTGAGCACCCCGAGCAGGCGGCCGACGCCCGGATCGAGCTGGGTGAACTGTCCGCTCTCCACGTCCACATGCATCTTGCCACCCAGCGTCGGCATGTGCAGCGCGATGGGGCTGCCGTGCCAGACCACGTCCCCCTCCATCACCGCCTTGCCGCGCCGCACCGCTTCCGGGTAGCCGAGGCGGGTGAGCATCTTTTCCACGCTGACCACATCGAGCTTGAAGTTGAGCCGGGTTTCCTCCCGGGCTCCCGGCCGCCACACGCCGTTGCCGGTCAAGGTGCCGTCCGGGTTGGCGATGCTGAAATTCTCCAGCCGCCACATCTCGCCCCGGTTAACGGCCTTCAGGTCGAGCTTGCCGAGGGAATGGCCACGGAGCACGAAACTGTCGGCGCTGATGTCGAGGCCGGGCAACTCGGACAGGCGTTCTTCGTCGGGCCGGGGGCTGTCGCTGCCGTCCTTGTCATCCTTGCCGGCCGTGCCCAGCGCCAGTTGCTTGAAGCGCGCCTGCAGACGGCCGCGGCCCTGCTCGCGCCACACAAAGTCGCCGGTCGCTTCCTTGCTGGTGAGGCGGGCCTGCCAACCGCCCTCTTCCATCACCGCACGCAGACTCACATCGTTGAGCCGCTGACCGAGCATGCGCAGCTCGCCGGCACGCAGATTCAGCCCGGACAAGGGGAAGGCACTGTCGCTGTCGCCCGCGGCCTTGTCGGCCTCGACGCCGGGGCTGGTACCGGCCAGGGCCTTGCGCCACGCGTCGGCATCCAGCTTGTCGGCAGTGGCGACCACCAGCACGCCCTTGTCGGCCAGCCGAACCGGTTCGTTGAGGGCCATGCCGCCGCGCACGACAAGCGTCCGGCCGGCTTCATGGCGACGCTGGAACTGGGCCTGAAAGAATGATCCGGCCGCCAGCTTGAGGGTGTCGCCGGGGGGGGCACCATTGGCAGCAGCGGCGGCCAGCATCTCGAAGCGGAAAGGCAGGATGGCCGCCGCCGACTTGTTGAGGGGATCGGGCAGACTCGACACGACGCCCTGCAGGTTGCTGTCGAGCACGAACTCGACGCCACCGCGTTTCTGCACGGCGATGGTGCCCTTCCATGGCGCACTGCCCGACAGGTGATCGAGCAGCGGCAAGTCGAGTTCCCGGCGCAGGGCGAGGACGCTGAGCGTGCCCTGCGCATTGAGGAGCACGCTGCCGTCCGGGCGACTGCCGCCGGTCACGCTGACCGGATCGCCAAAGATGCGGGCGGTGCCGTTTTTGACGGTGAGCAGGCTTTCGGTAAAGCCGACCCGCCCGCTGGCCTCGGTGAGCACCGGCATCGCCGGGTCGAACTGGAGCTGGTTGTGTGCAAACTGGAAGTCGCCGCGCACCTTCGACTCGGTCAGCTTGTGCAGCGGCAGCACGAGTTGCAGATCGAGGCTGCCCTTGCCCTCGGCGCGGAAGGGGTCGGTGAAGCGGTTGATCATGTCGGCCACCGGACTGTCGGTGATGAAGCGCAGGAAGTCCTGCGTCGGACCGAGGGCGGTGCCGCGAATGGTGAGCACGTCGTCGGTCTCGAAATCCGGCAGCACGGCGGTGACGTCCTTCAGGTCCACGCCGAAGATGCGGCCCCGACGGGCCTTCACGGTCATGCCGGCGCCCTCGAAGATCAGCTCGCCGGAAACACCTTCGATCTTCGGCCAGCCGGGCGCGTAGTCGAGCTGGCCGTCGGCCACTTTGGCGGTCACCCGGAAGGTACCGTCGCGGGGATTGCGGAACGGAAAGCGGGCCAGGTTGCCCTTGAGGGTCAGGCGCGTGTCCATGGCCCGGCCACCGGTCAGACTGGTCTGCAGCCAGTCGCGGGCAGCCTTGTTCACCACGCTGGGCATGTAGCGCCACACGGCGGTGCCGTCGGCTTCCGACAGGCGCGCCTGCAGATCGATGTCACCGGGCGTGTCGGGGCTGGCCCGATAGCGTCCGGACGCGGTGCCGCGGGCGTCGCGGTTGGCAAAGTTGACGCTGGCGAGGCTCACTTCGAGCACACCTTCGGGATGACTCCAGGAACCCTCCGCCGCCAGTTCGGCCAGGGCCAGGCGCGGTTCGGCGAAGATCTGCGGCAGCGCGATGGAGGCATCCTGCCCCGACAGCGTGAAGCGCCCGCCCCGCTCGGTGCCCTCGATGCGCCCGGACAAACCCGAGAAGCCCGGCCATGCGCCCAGCGGTTCGATGCCCAGACGGATGAAGCGCGCATCCACCTCGTAGGTGGCGAGCTGCCCGGCCTCGCCGCTCCATTTCACGTTGAGGGGCGCCACGCTGCCGACGGGGCCCAGCTCGGCAAGGCGCTTGCGGAAGGTTTCGTCCAGCGGCAGGCGCCCGGCCAGCCGCGACAGGGCCCCCAGGTCGAGCTGGTTGGCGATGAATTCCCCCTGGGCCGGCGTGCTGCCGCGCTTTTCCTGCAGACGCAGGAAGAAATCGGTGGGCGCCACCGTCATGCCGTCGCGGGCCTGCAGGCTCAGCCGCTTGCCACTGGCTTCGATGACGCCGTTTTCCTCGCGGTAACGCAGGCGCCCCGCCGCACTGGCCAACGGAATATCGTCCAGCCCGGTGGCCAGCCGCGCCCGCGCATCGCGCAGGGCGAAGTCGGCGGTGATGCCGCTGATCCGTCCCCCGGCAAACTCCAGCCACGCCCGCAGGCCGCCGGCACCGTCGGCGGCGAGGGGATAGTCGACCCACTGACGCCAGGCGCCGAGGTCGGCATAGTCGAGCCCGGCGTAGAACTCGCCACGCCATTCGTCGAGGCGGGCCGGATCGCGGCCGCGCAGGTCACCACGCACATCGAGGGTCGCCGCGAGCTTGACCGGCGGCTGCGCACGCAGGCCGAAGCGGTGATGGGCACCGGAGTTTTCGAGGCGGAAATCGAGCTTGTCGAGCACCAGCGTGTCGGCCTGGCGCAGGGCGTCGCTCCATTCGAGGCGGGCGTTGCGAATGACGATCTGGCGCTGGTCGAGCAGCCATTCGGCAAAGCCGCCACGCTCGCCGCCGGTGTTGACCTTCAGGCCGGCAACGAAGATCTGGCCGTCGGCCTGGCGCCGGATGGACAGTTCCGGCGAATCGATTTCCAGCCGGTGCAGGCGCAGGCGCAGCAACAGCAGCGACGACCAGGCCACCTCGGCATCCACCCGGTCGAGGGTCATGGCCTCTTCACCGGCAGCATCCTTGATGCTCAGTCCGCCCAGTTGCAGGCGCGGATGCAGACCGGTCCAGTCGGCAGACAGGCTTTTGATGTCGACCGGCAGACCGATCGAGCGCGACAGCAACTGGGCCACTTCGCTGCGATACGCCGGTACGCCCGGCAGCACCAGATGGCGCACGCCGACGAAGACCAGCCCGCCCACGAAATAGGCGATCAGGCCCAGCCACGCCAGCTTGCGCAGACACAGGCGGGGCAGATGGAGAAAGGACAGGCGCCCCTCAGCCACGCAGCAAACGGCCGCCGGCCGCGGCGGGCCTCATCGGGACGACAGCAGGCGGTGGCCGGACATACAGCCGGGATGCGACGCATCGGGCATCAGGCTTGACGAAAATCAGTCCGGCAGACATAACGGAGGGCGAACATAGACAATTCCGTATTCTACCAATCGCCCTTCCCCATGTCCGAACAGCCCACTGCCCTGCCCCAGCCCATCGAGGACGCCCTCGCCTGCTCCCGCTTTTTGCGCCGTCAGCTCGACAGCCGTCCGTGGCTCGCCGCGCAGTTGGTCAAGAGCATCGACACGCCCCTCGACGCCACCGCCCTGCGCGACTACCTGCGCGACGAGAAGGTCGACGACAACAACCTCAAGCCGGTGCTGCGCAAGTTGCGGGCGTGGGTGATCTGCCATGCGCTGGTACGCGACATCGCGGGCCTGGCCGATCTGACCGAAGTCACCGAAACGATGAGCCTGCTGGCCGACATCGCGGTCGAAACGGCCCACGACATCCTGCGCGAGCAACTGGTGGCCCGCCACGGCCAGCCGGTTTCGGCCGACGGGCGCGAGCAGGAATTCATCATCATCGGCATGGGCAAGCTCGGCGGGCGCGAGCTCAACGTGTCGTCGGACATCGACCTGATCTTTGTGTACCCGGAAGACGGCAGCACCGCCGGGCCGCGAATCATCGACAACTTCGAGTTCTTCACCAAGCTCGGCAAGGGCGTCATCCAGGCCCTCAACGACATCACCGGCGACGGGCAGGTCTTCCGGGTGGACATGCGCCTGCGCCCCAACGGCGATTCAGGCCCGCTGGTGGCGAGCTTCGACATGCTCGAAAACTACTTCATCACCCAGGGCCGCGAGTGGGAACGCTACGCCTGGATCAAGGCCCGCGTAATGACCGGCATCCGCGGCGCCGAACTGAGTGCCATCGCCCGCCCCTTCATCTTCCGCAAGTACCTCGACTTCGGCGCCATCAACGCCATGCGCGACCTGCACGCCCAGATCCGCCGCGAAGTGGCCCGCAAGGACATGGCCGACAACGTCAAGCTCGGCCCCGGCGGCATCCGCGAGATCGAATTCCTGGCCCAGGTCTTCCAGCTGATCCGCGGCGGGCGCGACACCGCCCTGCAGATCAAGCCGACCCTCAAGGTGCTCGGCAAGCTCGCCGAGCGCGCCATCATCACGCCGGAGGCCGAACGCAAGCTGGTCGTCGCCTACACCTTCCTGCGCAACCTGGAACATCGCCTGCAATACCTGGACGATGCCCAGACCCACAACCTGCCGGGCACCCCGGCCGACCAGGCGATCATCGCCCAAGCCATGGGCTTTGCCAGCTACGAGGCCATGCTGGTGGAGCTGGACACGCACCGGGGAACGGTGGGCCGGCATTTCGACAGCGTCTTTGGCGACCCCACCGAAAAGGGCCACGACCTCGACAACCTGTGGGCCAGCGCCAGCGACGAGGACCTGTGCAGCGCCGAGTTTGAGCGCCTCGGTTACCTCGACCCGCCCGCCGCCGCCCGCCGCCTGGCCGCCGTGCGTAACGGCAACCGCTACCAGCAGATCCCGCCGTCCATCAAGCTGCGCTTCGATCCGCTGATCCCGCGGGTCATCGAGGCCGCTGCCGAAACCGCCGATCCCAACGCCACCTTCGAGCGCCTGCTCGACATGCTCGACGCCATCAGCCGGCGCGGCTCGTATCTGGCCCTGCTCCAGCAATACCCGCAAACCCTGCACAAGGTGGCCGAACTGGTCAGCGCCTCGGCGTGGGCCGCCCAGTTCCTCAACCTCCACCCGATTCTCCTCGACGAAGCCCTCGACCCGCGCATCCTCGAAGAAGAGCTCGATCTCGACGCCTTCCGCGCAGAGCTTTCCAAGCAGCTCGAAGAAGCCGAGCCCGACATGGAACGCCAGATGGACCTGATGCGCGAACAGCACCACGCGCAGGTCTTCCGGCTGCTCACCAAGGACATCGCCGGCCATCTGACCGTCGAACGCCACGCCGACTTCCTGTCGGCCCTGGCCGACATCATCGTGGACCTGACCGTCACCATGTGCTGGCGCAAGATCAAGAACCGTCACCGCGACGAACCGAAGTTCGCGGTGCTGGCCTACGGCAAGCTGGGCGGCAAGGAACTCGGCTACGCGTCCGACCTCGACATGGTTTTCGTGCATGACGACGACGCGCCCGAGGCCGCCGAGATCTACACCCGCCTCGGCCAGCGCACCAACACCTGGTTATCCGCCCAGACCGCCGCCGGCCAGCTCTTCGACACCGACCTGCGCCTGCGCCCCAATGGCGATTCGGGCCTGATGGTGGTGTCGCTGGAGGCTTTCCGCCAGTACCAGCTGGAAAACGCCTGGGTGTGGGAGCACCAGGCCCTGACCCGCGCCCGCTTCTGCGCCGGTGACCGGGACATCGGCCGCAAGTTCGAGGCCATCCGCATCGAAGTGCTGCGCCAGCAGCGCGACCTGGCCAAGCTGCGCGAAGAAGTGCTGGCCATGCGTCAGCGCATGGTGGACGCCCATCCCAACAAGACCGAAGGGCTCTTCGATCTCAAGCACGACCGGGGCGGACTGATCGACGTGGAGTTCATCGTCCAGTACCTGGTGCTTGGTTACGCCCACCAGCACGCCCGCCTCACCGGCAACCTGGGCAACATTGCCTTGCTCGGGATGGCCGGTGAGCTAGGGCTGATTCCGGTCGACCAGGCTGCCGAAGTGGCCGACACCTACCGGGAATATCGCCGTCTGCAACACGGCCTGCGTCTCAACAACCAGGTGTCGCGAATCGACCGGGAACAGGTGAGCGCACGCGCCGCCTGCGTGCGGGTGCTGTGGAACCTGGTATTCAGCGACACGCTGGCCTGAACGCATCCGTGGGTCGCCCTGTAGGTCGGACTTCAGTCCGACAGCGCCTGGTTGAACGCGTGTTGTCGGACTGAAGTCCGACCTACAGGATCAGTTCAGTCTTTCGCGCGGGCTCCCAGCCACACATCCAGCCCCTGGGCGTTGAGTTCCACGTCCAGGGCCAGCAGCTTGCGCCAGTCGGCTTCCGGCAGGGTCCAGCCCTGGCGTTGGGCTTCTTCTCCGACCAGCTCCCACACATCCGCCTCGATCAAGGCCTTGCGCTCGGCGCCGGCATTGGCGTGACGCTCGGCAATCGCCACGTGAGCATCGATCAGACGATGCAGGTCGGCCGCCAGACGCGGCACATCGGTCACCTGCGCGTAGTGGGTCAGGTACATGGCCGCCGGCTGCTCGGCCTCCATGCGGGCGATGGACGCGTGCATCGCCTCCGGCTCGAACTGCACCGGCGTGGTGGTCGGAAAGATGCTCGGCCGGCCATTCACATCCAGCGCCCGGTATGACAGGCCAAACGTGTCACCGGTGAAGAAGCTGCGGCTGACGGTGTCGAAGTAACACACGTGATGGCGGGCGTGGCCCGGCGTGTCGAGCACGCGAATCACCCGCCCGGCCAGATTCAGCTCCAGCCCCTCGGTGGCCTCGATGATGCGTTCCGGGGCGACCGGAATCAGCTCGCCGTAGAGTTCCTTCGCCCGCTCGGCGCCATACACGGCAGAAACCCCGGCGAACAGCTTCGACGGCTCGGCCATGTGCCGTGCGCCGCGGGAATGCACCACCAGCTTCGCGTTGGGGAAAGCCGCCATGAACGCCCCGGCGCCCCCCGCGTGATCAAGGTGAATGTGGGTCAGCAGCACGTAATCCACGGCCTCCGGCGACAGCCCGGTTTCGGCCAGGGCCTGCTCCACATGCACCAGCGCATCGTTGTTGCCGGTATCCACCAGCGCCGCCCGTCCGTCCTGCTCGATCAGGTGGATCGCCGCCACATCCGGCCCCGTATAAGCGGAATCCACAGCGTAGATGCCGTGCCCAAATCCCTTCAACCCCTGCATGGCCATCTCCTTGAAAAAGGTCGTGATTTTATCCGCCAACGGCAAGCAAACAACCCTTGCGCCTCATCAATATTTCTGCTTTGCAAAAGGCGCCAAATAGGTCCAAACAGAAGGATGATAACGAGGAGGGAAACACCATGCTGACGCTACAAGACTGCATCGAACTGTCCGACCTGTCCGAAGACGAAATCCTCGCCATTGCCGAACACGAACATATTCCCGAAATGGTTGCCGTCGAAATGGGCTGCTACCTGTGCCACACCCCCGAAGGCGAAAAACGCATCCGCCGCATGATCGTCGACGACATTCAGCACGCCCGCGAAAAAGGCGACACCGAGCGTATCTCACTGCTCAAAGCGGTGCTCAAGCACTACATCGCCGAACATCACGTCACCACTTAGCCGGAGCGGGGGAATCGCCAGAACGGGAAGGGATGGGCATAATCGTGCCACCCTATTCCAAAAAAATATCTCATGGCGATTCTTCGTTGCAACAAGTGCGGCCATGTGGCCGAAGCCTTGGGCGAGCACGCCGGTAAATCCATAGCTTGCCCCAACTGCGGCAACGAGGTGCAGGTCTACGACACGGTGCTTTTCGTACGCAAGGTACTGCAACAGTACTTTGCGCTGCAGGAGGAAACCGTCCGTTTGCGCGCGCAAATCCCGGCCACGGACACCGCTACGGCCACGCCGTCAGCGACCGGTTTTGACATCCACAACACGGCCCACCTCGCCAGCGACGCCCAGCACACGCACATCCTGCAGTGGTTCCAGCGCCGCCAGGTACAGGTGCGCACCAATCCGAAGGCGGTGGACACCACCGGTTTCTTCGACGATGTCGCGGTGGAGCTGGGCGACAACTACGCCCTTCTCCGCGACGTGGTGGACAAGATCCGCTGGGGCCAGTCGAAGGATGTGCCCAACTTCAGCCTCAACCTGTCCAAGCACAGCCAGAAGGACGGCCAGGCCATCAACGCCTTCTGCAAGCAGCTTTACGACTATTCCTTCCTCGCCAAGTACTTCTACCAGAAGCAGGAAAAAATCGGCCGCGCCACCATCCAGTCGGTTCCCGCCGTACGCAGCTTCTTCGCCGGCGAATGGCTGGAGTGGTACGCATTCATGAAACTGCTCGCCCTGTTCGGCGAGAAAGGGCGCGAGTTTTCGTGCACCCGCAACCTGTCGGTGGTCTTCCCCAACGAGGATCTCCACGAGCTGGACGTGTTCTTTCTTGTCGATGGCGACACGCCCGTGTGTATCGAATGCAAGACCGGCGAATTCCGCCAGGACATCGACAAATACCTCACCCTGCGCAGGCGCCTGGGCATCGACCGCAGCCAGTTCATCCTGTGCGTCACCGGCCTCACCGACGAGCAGGCGGCCGGGCTCACCAGCATGTACGAGCTGACTTTCGTCAATCAGGATGGTCTGGTGCCCCATCTTTCCAAGCTGTTCTGACCCGCGGCCCGGGGCAGGGTAAAATCCTGCCCCTATGAGCCGCGCCCGCGAAACCCTATTCCACGTCTTCGGCTACACGCAGTTTCGTGGTCCGCAGGAAGACATTGTCGAACACGTAGCCGCTGGCGGCGACGCCCTGGTGCTGATGCCCACCGGTGGCGGCAAGTCTTTGTGCTACCAGATCCCGGCCCTGCTGCGCCCCGGCGTGGCAATTGTCGTCTCCCCATTGATTGCACTGATGCAGGACCAGGTCAGCGCCCTCAAGGAAGTCGGCGCCGCGGCAGACTTTTTGAACTCCAGCCTGAGTTTCGACCGGGCCATGGAGATCGAGCGTTCGATGATCGCCGGCGCCCTCGACCTGCTCTACGTGGCCCCCGAACGCCTCGTCACGCCACGCTTTCTCGACCTGCTGGATCACCTCCACGAAGCCGGCCAGCTGGCCCTCTTCGCCATCGACGAAGCCCACTGCGTGTCGCAATGGGGCCACGACTTCCGCCCCGAATACCTGCAGTTGTCGATCCTCCAGGAACGCTACCCGCACATTCCGCGCATCGCGCTGACCGCTACCGCCGATGCCCAGACCCGCCGCGAGATCGCCGAACGCCTGTGCTTGGTCGATGCCCGCGAGTTCGTTTCCAGCTTCGACCGCCCCAACATCCGCTACACCATCGTCCCCAAGGACAATCCCCGCAGCCAGTTGCTCGCCTTCCTGCGCGAGCACACCGGCGAGGCCGGCA
Source organism: Zoogloea oleivorans (assembly GCF_008107625.1). Classification (GTDB taxonomy): domain Bacteria; phylum Pseudomonadota; class Gammaproteobacteria; order Burkholderiales; family Rhodocyclaceae; genus Zoogloea; species Zoogloea oleivorans. The sequence goes on along the minus strand of NZ_SDKK01000003.1, from coordinate 172,841 downwards.
TCATCTACTGCAGCTCACGCAAGAAAGTGGATGAAACCGCCGCCGCGCTGGCCGAAAAGGGCATCTCCGCACTGGCCTACCATGCCGGCATGGGCGCCGAAGAGCGCTCGATCAACCAGGACCGCTTCCTGCGCGAGGACGGCATCGTGATGGTGGCGACCATCGCCTTCGGCATGGGCATCGACAAGCCCGACGTGCGCTTCGTCGCCCACCTCGACTTGCCCCGCTCCATCGAAGGCTATTACCAGGAAACCGGCCGCGCCGGCCGTGATGGCCTGCCCGCCGAGGCCTGGATGGCCTACAGCGTGGCCGACCTGGTGCAGCAGCGCCGCTTCATCGATCAATCGGAGGCCGGCGACGAGGTCAAGCGCGTCGCCACCGCCAAGCTCGACGCGCTGCTCGGCCTGTGCGAAACCACCACCTGCCGGCGCCAGCGCCTGCTCGGCTACTTCGACGAAGACTCCGCGCCCTGCGGCAACTGCGACACCTGCCTGCATCCGCCGCAAACCCGCGACGCCACCGACTCGGCGCGCAAGGCGCTGTCGTGCGTATTCCGCACCGGCAGCCGCTTCGGCGCCGCCCACGTGGTGGACGTGCTGATCGGCAAGGCCACCGACAACGTCAAGAAGTGGCAGCACGACCAGGTCAGCACCTTCGGCATCGGCACCGAACTGGACGACAAGGGCTGGCGCACGCTGATCCGCCAGCTCGTCGCCCACGGCGCCCTGGCGGTGGACCACGAACGCTACGGCGCCCTGACCCTCACCGAATCGGCCCGCCCCATCCTGCGCGGCGAAGCCGGCTTCACGATGCGCGTGGACACCCCCCCGACCAAGAAGGGCCGCAACATCGGCACCGGCCGCAAGACCGACAGCTGGCCCGAAGCCACCGGCGAAGAAGCCGTCCTCCTCGATCGCCTGCGCGCCTGGCGCTCGGCCACCGCCAAGGAGCGCAACGTGCCCGCCTACGTGATCTTCCACGACGCCACCCTGCGCGACATCGCCCGCCAGCGCCCGGACAGCATCGAAGGACTGGGGACGATATCCGGCGTCGGCGACCGCAAGCTGGAAGCCTACGGGGAGGACATCCTCGAACTGCTGGGCGAAGCCGGCTGAAACAGCAAAACAAAAGGGCGCCCGAGAGCGCCCTTCTTCATGCAGCAATCCGTTGCCGGATTACTTCACACCCAGCAGCTCCACTTCGAACACCAGCGTGGCGTTCGGGGGGATCACGCCGCCGGCACCGCGGGCGCCGTAGCCGAGGTTGGCCGGAATGGTCAGCTTGCGCTTGCCACCCACCTTCATGCCCTGCACGCCTTCGTCCCAACCGGCGATCACCTGACGGGCGCCGAGGCCGAAAACGAACGGGTCGTTGCGGTCCTTGCTCGAATCAAACTTTTTGCCGTCGGTGAGCCAGCCGGTGTAATGCACCTTGACCTGCTGCCCGGCGGTGGCTTCAGCGCCAGTGCCAACTTCCAGTTCTTCAATGACGAGGCCGCTCGCCGTGGTGGTTTGGGTCATGGAATGCTCCTTGTTAAAGACTGCCGGATTCTATTTCAAGTCGCCTTCACCCGCTTGGCGAACTTGCTACGAAACTTGGCCACCTTGGGCGCCACCACATACGCGCAATAGGGCTGCGCCTGATTCCGGGCAAAGTAATTGTGGTGATAGACCTCGGCCGGCCAGAAATGCGGCGCCGGCACGACTTCGGTGACGATCGGCCCGGGAAAGACGGCGTCCCGTTCCAGCTCGGCAATCTTCGCGCGGGCAATGGCGTCCTGCTCCGGGCTCAGCGCGAAGATGGCCGAGCGGTACTGGGTGCCGATGTCGTTGCCCTGGCGGTTGAGGGTCGTCGGGTCGTGGATCGCGAAAAAGACATCGAGCAGATCGCCAAAGCCGATCAGCGCCGGATCGAACTCGATGCGCACGGCTTCGGCGTGGCCGGTGTCACCGTCGCACACGCGCTGATAGGTCGGCGCGTCCTCGTGACCACCGAGGTAGCCGGAAGTCACCGACAGCACGCCCTCGGCACCCAGATACACCGCCTCCAGGCACCAGAAGCAGCCACCGGCCAGAATGGCCACTTCGCGTCCCGTATTGTTCTGTGTCATGTCATCTCTCTTGTTGGGGGTCGGTCTGGAGCAGACCACCTTCCGGCGGAAAGATTTCAAGATAGAGCAGATCGCTGGCGAAGGCGAGACACGGCAGGGACACTACCAGCAGCGGCGGGCACAGGATCGTCGCCATCACCCCCAGCGCCAGGATCAGCGCCCACACCAGCAAGGCCGGGATGTTGGTGAACACGGCACGCACGCTGGCCGCCACCGCACCAACCAGCGTGGCCCGCCGGTCGAACAGCAGCGGCACCGAAAAGGCCGAAACACAGAACACAATCAGGGCCAGCACCGCCCCCATCAGGCTGGTGAAGAAGTGGAAACGGAACGTCCCCGGCGGCAGCAAAGCGTCCTGCCCGGCCCCGCCGATCATGAAGCTATAGACCGTTGCCGCATCGGTCAGCCAGATCAGCAACAGCAGCACACACACCAGGGACACCACCACCAGCCCGCGCGGCGCCTGGCGGAAAGCCTGGAACACATCCTGCGCGCCCGGCCTGCGGCCGGCCACCAGCGCCCGCCGCAGGCCGAAGAAACCGGCCAGCACCGCCGGCCCCACCAGCAGAAAACCACCGGCAAAGGGCAGAATCATCGCTGCCACGGAAAAGTGCAGAAGCAAGGCAAAGATCAGCAGGCCGATCAGCGCAAACACCGCGGCGTAGGCCATCGCCGGCAACAGGCAGCTACGCAGGTTGCGCCAGCCTTCCGCCACGGCAGTAAAGACGGCGGCGACGGGAATGGCGCGGGGATGGAGGTTTTCGGGCACGGGCAGACTCCTGACGGGAAGCCCGTATCTGGCCCAACCCTGCTGCCGGCGTCCATGACCGGCATCAAGGGAGCTACTTGAAGGACAGTGAGAACAGCATGTCGACCGCGTTCTCGCTGCCGGCCCGGCCGATCACCGAAATGCGCCGGGTGAGCTGGTAGGTGAGTTTCACGATGCTCGACGTCCCGGAGATACTCTGCTCGAAGGACAGCAACGCCCGACTCGACAGGCGCTTGCCGATGGTGATCACCTGGCCGGGCACGGAATCCACGTTGCTCGACGAAGCGCTCGACGCCGTGCCGGTGACGCTGCCGCTGGCCACGCTGCTGGTCTGCACCCGGCTGCGGGAATCCACGCTGGAACCAAAGGAAACCTCGTCGAACCCCAGGGCACCGGCCAGACTTGCTGAAATGCCGCCACCGGAGCCGCCCAGCAAGGCCTGGGCAGCAGGCAGCAGCAATGCCATTTCGCCACCGGAACCCTGGTCGGGCGGACGGCCCAGAACGATCCAGCCGAGCTTCTCCGGATCGGGCACATTGGGTTCGGAGACCAAGCGCACCAGCGGCCGACGCGCAGTGCCCGTGATGCCGACGCCCGCCTCCACCGACAGGCCCTTGCGCAGGGCCACCACGTTGAGGCCCGGATTGGCAACCGGCCCGTTGAAGGTGACGATGCCCCGCTCGATGGAGAGCTTCTGACCGTAGCCCTCGAAGATGCCCCCCTGGGCGGTGATCACGCCGGCTGCGTTGAGGGGCTTGCCGGGCCCGGACTGCAGGCGCAGGTCACCGGCCAGGCGGGTATCCAGGCCGAGGGCCTTCACGTAGAGGGCATCGCCAAGGCTGATGGACAGATCGACGGAAGTCAGGAAGGGGCTGACCGGGGCCTTGCCGTTATGGCGTGGATCGAGCACCTCCACATCGTCACCGAGGCTGGGTGCCGGCGTACGGGAGAGTTCCACGAACCCCGCATCGGCCACCAGGCGCCCCTTGAGATTGGCCGAATTCCAGCCACTCAGCACCTCGCCCTCGCCACTCAGCACCAGCCACTGGTCGGCCCGCTGCAACAGCGGCAGACGCTCGGCGGTAAAGGTGAAGCGCCCTTCGCCGCTGGCCAGTTGCACCTCGCCACGCGCCTTGAGGGTGCCCGGCGCCTTGGTCAGGCGGGCCACGTCGATGCGGCTCTCCCGCGGCCGGACCCGGTTGGGCGAGACGAAACTGAATTCCTCCAGGTTCAGGCGATCCCGGTTGAAATCCGCCACCAGCGTGCCGCCGGACAGATGCAGGCCCTGGTCGGCCATCACAAAGCTGAGCCTGTCGCCCCGGATGCGCCCGGCGGCCTCCGGATGGGCCGGCGTACCCGCCAGCGTGAACTCGCCCTTCAGGCTGCCATCGGTCTTCAGGTTCTGGTCGGCCAGCGGGCCGGCCCAGGCAATCGACGGAATATCGATCTGCGCCGAACCGAGCAGCGGCGCATCCGGCACCAACCGCACAACCCCATCGGCGGTGCGCTCGGCCAGCGCAGTGCCCGCCCCGGCGGCACGGCCCAGCGTGCTGCCGTGGGCACTGAAGCCGAAGGCCAGCCGATTCGCCACCGCCGACAGGGTGAGCTGCAGCTCGTCCAGCCCCAGCTTCACCGGCGAATCCCCCTGCAGCACCAGGTCACCCTTCTCCCGCTGGAGACGCACCGTGCCATTCACCTGCTCAGCCACATCCACGTCCCACTCACCGCCCATCTGCAGGGAGTCGCCGCGGGATCTCACCGCCCGGGTGGTCGGGTCAAGGTCCACCCCCACCAGCACCCCGGTGACACTGCCGCGGGCCACCAGATGGCGGGCCTGCCAGCGGGTTTCTTCGAAACGGTAACGGCCACCAAAGCCCCCGCGCAGTTCGGCCAGACCGAGCCGAACGATATCGGCGGACAGCAGCAGCGGCGCCGGCGCCTGCAGCGTAAACGGGTAGTCGCCGCGCACCGCCAGGCTGTCCAGCCGCCCCTCCCAGCGCGGTCCGTCGGAAAGGGCCCCCGCGAGACTCAGCACAGCCGATGCCTGGGCCGGACCGAAGACTTCCAGACGCATCGTGTTGGCCGCCCGGGTACCCTCGAAAACAAAACTGGCCCGCTGCAGCATGGCCTCCACATCCTTCCCCTTGCGCAGCCCGGCCAGGCCGAGCGCCACCGAAATCGCCCCGTTGCGCCCCTCGGCCAGACGGCCGCGGCCGTTCACCCCGTCGATGCGGATGCCGGCCACACTGAGCTTTTCGCCCAGCAATTCAAATTCACCCGCTGGCTGTCCGGGACTGCCGCGCAGCACCCCGTCGGCCTTGATGCGCCCGCCCAGGCCGTGGCCCAGGGCCGCCAGAGCCGGTGCGTCCAGATGCAGGTCGAGGGCATCGCCGGGCTTGCCGTAGCGCCCTTTGGCAGACAACCGGTTGCCGGCCAGATCGAGGGCCAGATCGACATCGACGAGACGCGTGCCATCGAGAGCCAGATCCCCCTTGCCGGCCAGGGCCTTGCCCTCCAGCGTGCTTGGTGCCAGCGCGAATTGCAGCTTGCCGGCGAGCTGCGGCGTGCGCTGGCCGGTCGCGCTGAAACGAGCGCTGAGATCCGCGGGCGGCGCTGTCGCGACGAAGGCGCGGGGATCGAAATGGTTCAAGATGCCGTGCGCCTCAAAGCGGCCATCGCCATTCAGCGCGAGCTTGCCCGAAGCCTCCAGGCGGGCGGCCCGGGCGGTGGCCAGCACTTCATCGACGGTGACGATGCCGGCAGCGTGACGGGCCTTCAGGCGCAGGGCCAGTTGCGGGTCGCGCAGATCGGCAGAAAGGGTCTGGGCGTCGGCGTCGGCCTGCGCGCTGATCTGGCCGTCGATGCGGGTGGCGACGGCACGCCGGTCCAGCCGTTTAGCGTCCAGCCCGACGATACGCAGCTCGGCATCGACCTTGCCGAAACCCGCGGTTTCCGTGCCCGCCTCGGCCCGCCAGTGGATCTTGCCGGTAGCGCGCCCCTTGCCCGGCACGCGCAGGTCTACGTCCGTCGCCACCAGTTCGCCCCCTGCCCAGCGCAGGCTGGCAGCCAGGGATTCGAGCGGCAGCGCGCCACTGTCGTAGCTGCCGGGCTGGTGATTGACGATGTTCAGCGGACCGCTGACGACCCAGTCGGCCACGGCCAGTGGCTCACCGGCACCTGCCGCCTTGCCGGTAGACGGCACCAGATCGGCGTCGATGTCGAGCCGGGCGCTGGGCGCCGAAGCGTGGAAGCGGCTCGGGTCCACGTCACGTACCGTGAGCTTTGCCGAACGCAGCGGCAACACCGCGAAGGGCGTGGCAACGATGCTGGCATCACCGTTCATGCCGGCGCCACTGGCCTTGGCAAGGAGACGCAGGTTTTCCAGATCACCGGCGGCACTCGCCTGCACCTCGTAGGCTTCACCGGCCTGACGCGTCGACAGGCTGGCCCTGGCGTTGAGGGGAAAAGGCCGCTGACCGTCGATTTCACCATCGGCGGCCAGCTGGCCGAAGGGCCCAATGAGCTTGAGGCCGCGCAGGCGATGATGGCGACCATCAGAATCCAGCGCCCCGGCGAGAGCCGTGAACTCCATGTCCGGCGGCGCCGGCTGCGCATCCACCAGCTTGCCGACCAGCAGGCGATCCAGCTGAAAGTGGTCGATGCGCACTGCGCGGGGCAGCGCGAGGCTGGCCGGCAGCGTGGACGGTTCGGTGCTCGGCAGCGTTGCGACGGCCACTTCCGATGCACGCAGCGCGGAGACCTCGAGGGCGCCGCTCATCAAGGCGCCGGGGCGCCAGTCGATGAGCAGATTGAGGATGTCCACGTGCAGCGTCGGGGTGCGCACGTGCAGGGCGCCAATCTTGAGCTGGCCCAGCAGGTAGCCCTCGGCCCGCTCGACGGTGACGGTGCCGCCGCTGAGCCGTGCGGCCAGATCCATCACCGCCCGCAGGCCGGAGTCGGTGACCCCCAGCCAGCCGACCACCAGCACCACAACGGCAAGCAGCGCGATGACGCCGGCCAGCGCGCGACGCAGCCAGCGCCCCGCCCAACCCTCACCCAGGCGGCGTGGCCGGGGCGCCGAAGCCTGCTCGGGCGTGCCCTCAGGTCCTGCAGCCGGGGAGTCCGGCGCCTCGCTCATTGATCAGCCGAACAGGCTGGCCAGTCCGGCGCCCGGATCGTCGGCGCGCATGAAGGCTTCGCCGACCAGGAAGGCGTTCACGTTGTTACTGCGCATCAGGGCCACGTCGGCCGGCGCGAGGATGCCCGACTCGGTCACGACGATGCGCTCTGCGGGAATGCGCGGCAGCAGCTCGAGGGTGGTTTGCAGGCTGACTTCAAAGGTGCGCAGGTTGCGGTTATTGACGCCCACCAGCGGCGTGCGCAGCTGCAGGGCCAGTTCAAGCTCGGCGCCGTTGTGCACCTCCACCAGCACGCCCAGGCCAAGGCTGTCGGCGATGGCCTCCATCTCCTGCATCTCGGCCAGGCTCAGGGCCGCGGCGATCAGCAGGATCGCGTCGGCGCCCATCGCGCGGGCTTCGTACACCTGGTAGCTGTCCACCAGAAAATCCTTGCGCAGGGCCGGCAGGCTGCAGGCGGCGCGGGCGGCCTGCAGGTATTCCGGGGCGCCCTGGAAGAACTGTTTGTCGGTCAGCACCGACAGGCACGCGGCGCCGGCCTTCTCGTAGGAGGCGGCGATGTCGGCCGGCCGGAAATCGGCGCGGATCACGCCTTTGGAGGGGCTGGCCTTCTTGATTTCGGAAATCACCGCGGCCTGGCCAGCGGCAATTTTGGCGCGGATCGCACCGGTGAAATCCCGCGCCGGCGGCTGGGCAGCAGCGCGTTCACGCACGACGGAATCGGAGACGGCAGCCCGGGCGGCGGCCACTTCCTCGCGCTTGACGGCGAGGATCTTGTTGAGGATGTCGGACATGGCTCTCTCAGGCGAACTTGCGGGTGGCGGCCACGAAGGCCTCCAGCTTGGCGCGGGCGGCACCGGAAGCCATCGCTTCGCGGGCACGGACGATGCCGGCGCCGATGGAATCGACCACGTTGGCGGTGTACAGCGCTGTGCCGGCATTGAGGGCCACGATCTCGCGGGCCGCACCGGGCTTGTTGTCGAGCACGCCGAGAAGCATGGCCTTCGACTCGTCGGCGTCGGCCACCTTGAGGTGGCGGTTGGACATCATGGTCAGGCCGAAATCTTCCGGGTGGATCTCGTATTCGGAGACCACCCCGTCCTTCAGCTCGCCGACCAGCGTGGAGGCGCCGAGGGACACTTCGTCCATGCTGTCGCGGCCGTACACCACCAGCACGTGCTCGGCGCCCAGGCGCTGCATGACGCGCACGCAGATGCCGACCAAATCCGGGTGGAACACGCCGAGCAGGGTGTTCGGCGCGCCAGCCGGGTTGGTCAGCGGGCCGAGGATGTTGAAGATCGTGCGCACGCCCATCTCGCGGCGCACCGGGGCCACGTTCTTCATGGCGCTGTGGTGGTTGGGGGCGAACATGAAGCCGATGCCGGTTTCGGTAATGCACTCGGCCACCTGCACGGGCAAGAGGTTCAGATTGACGCCCAGCGCCTCCAGCACGTCGGCGCTGCCGGACTTGCTCGAAACACTGCGGCCGCCGTGCTTGGCCACCTTGGCCCCGGCAGCCGCGGCCACAAAGATGGTCGCGGTGGAGATGTTGAAGGTGTGGGAACCGTCACCGCCGGTGCCCACCACGTCCAGGAAGTTGGAATCGGCCGGCACCACCACCTTGGTGGACAGCTCGCGCATCACCGTGGCCGCGGCGCTGATCTCGCCGATGGTTTCCTTCTTGACGCGCAGGCCGGTGAGGATGGCGGCGGTCATCACCGGCGAAACTTCGCCGGCCATGATCTGGCGCATCAGCGAGAGCATCTCGTCGTAGAAGATCTCCCGGTGGTCGATGGTGCGCTGCAGGGCTTCCTGGGCGGTGATGGTCATGGCGATGTTCCCCTCAGACATGCTTGGATTGTTCAAGGAAGTTGCGCAGCAGGTCGTGGCCGCGCTCAGTCAGGATCGACTCCGGGTGGAACTGCACGCCCTCCACCGCAAGGGTCTTGTGGCGCACGCCCATGATTTCGCCATCGTCGGTCCAGGCGGTCACTTCCAGGCAGTCGGGCAGGCTTTCGCGCTCGATGGCCAGCGAATGGTAGCGGGTGCAGGTCAGCGGATTGGGCAGGCCCTGAAAGACGCCCTTGTCCAGGTGATGCACCGGCGAAACCTTGCCGTGCATGAGTTTCTTGGCGTGGATGATCTTGCCGCCGAAGGCCGCACCGATGCTCTGGTGGCCGAGGCACACACCTAACAGCGGGATCTTGCCGGCGAAGGCCTGGATGGCGGCCACCGAGATGCCGGCTTCGGTCGGCGAGCAGGGCCCCGGCGAAACGACGATCTGGTCGGGCTTCATGAGGGCGATCTGCTCGACGGTGATTTCGTCGTTGCGATACACCTTCACGTCGGCCCCCAGCTCGCCGAAATACTGGACGAGGTTGTAGGTGAAGCTGTCGTAGTTGTCGATCATCAGCAGCATGGCTGTGCATCCTTTCCGGGTGTGCGGCCGGCCGTCGGAACCAGCATGGGGACGGCGGGCGCGATAACGGGTCTTGTCGTGGCGTGCGCCGGCTGCGGCGCAGACGCGCTCACAGGGCGGTGTCGAGTCCGGCTTCGGCGATCTCGGCGGCACGGAGCATGGCGCGGGCCTTGCTCTGGGTTTCAAGCCATTCGGATTGCGGGTCGGAGTCGGCAACGATGCCGGCGCCGGCCTGCACGTGGATCTGCCCGTCCTTCACAACAGCGGTGCGGATGGCGATGGCCAGGTCCATGTCGCCATGGAAGCCGATGTAGCCCACCGAGCCGGCGTAGATGCCGCGCTTGGTGGGCTCCAGCTCGTCGATGATTTCCATCGCCCGCAGCTTGGGCGCGCCGGACACCGTGCCCGCCGGGAAGGTGGCACGCAGTACGGCCAGCGCGTTGAGGTCGTCCTTCAGCTTGCCTTCCACGTTGGAGACGATGTGCATCACGTGGGAGTAACGCTCCACGGTAAATTGCTCGGTGACGCGCACCGAACCGGTCTGCGCCACGCGGCCACAGTCGTTGCGGCCCAGGTCGAGGAGCTGGGTGTGCTCGGCGCGCTCCTTCTCGTCGGCCAGCAGTTCCTTTTCGAGCGCCAGATCTTCCTCGTGGGTGGCGCCGCGCTTGCGGGTGCCGGCGATGGGCCGCACGGTGACGTCCTTGTCTTCGAGGCGCACCAGGATCTCGGGGGACGCGCCCACCACCTGGAATTCCTCGAAGTTGAAATAGAACATGTAGGGCGAGGGATTGAGGCTGCGGATCGCCCGGTACAGGGCCAACGGGCTGGCACCAAAGGGCTTGCTCATGCGCTGGCTGAGCACCACCTGCATGATGTCGCCCTCGACGATGTAGTCCTTGGCCTTCTGCACGGCAGCCTTGAAGGCTTCCTCGCCAAAGCTCGAAACCGCCTCGGCCGGCGCGGCACGGTGCTCAGTCGGCACATTGACCGGCTCGCGCAGCTTGCCGATCAGCTCCTTCAGGCGCCGCACCGCACGCGGGTAGGCGTTGGGGACTTCCGGCTCGGCATACACCACCAGGGTGAGCTTGCCGGACAGGTTGTCGACGATGGCGATTTCTTCGGACAGCAGCAGCAGGATGTCCGGCGTGCCGAGTTCGTCCTTCTTCTCGGTCCTGGCCAGGCGCGGCTCGATGTAGCGCACCGTGTCGTAGCCGAAGCAGCCCACCAGGCCACCGGCAAAGCGCGGCAGGTGGTCGCGCGGCGGCACCTTGATGCGGTCCATGAACTCGGCGACGTAATTGAGCGGATCGCCATAGTCGCGGCGTTCGACCAGGCGGTCGTTGGTCAGCAGCAGCACCGAGCGGCCATGCACTTCGATGCGCGTGGAGGCGGCCAGGCCGATGATCGAGTAGCGGCCGAAACGCTCGCCGCCCTGCACGGATTCGAGCAGGTAGGTGTTGGGCGCGTTGGCCAGCTTCAGGTAAACGGAAAGAGGGGTGTCGAGATCCGCAAAGGTTTCGAGCGTAACCGGAATGCGGTTATAGCCCTGGTCGGCCAGGGCGTTGAATTCTGCTTCGGTCATGGAGACTCCGGAAGGACATGATGCTTTTTCGCGAGGGTATCACGAGGCTCGCTCGTGATCAGTTCAGGGCTGGCTCAGGCGAGCAGCCATGACCGGCCGCCGGATCCGCCAATGCTGGGGATACGGACGGCTGGGAACTCCTCTGCGATGATCATGTGCTTGCGAGTCACGATGATGGTTAAACCGGAGATGGGGAAGCGTGGAAGCGCGGTAGCGCATCGACGAGGCTCGATAGTAGCCCGTCGCATTCGATGCTGTCCACCGGCACGCCTTCGCTGTAGCCGTAAGTCACCAGCAGCACCGGCATGCCGGCAGCGCGGGCGGCTTCGGCGTCGTTGGCCGAGTCGCCGATCATCAGCGCATCGGCCACCTCGAAGCCGAGCAGCCGGCAGGCGTGCAGCAACGGCGCCGGGTGCGGCTTTTTCTCGGCCAGGGTGTCGCCACTGACGGTGGCGCCAAAAAAGCCGGCGATGCCCATGCGTTCGAGCAGGGGTGCGGTGAAGGCGGCCGGCTTGTTGGTCACGCAGGCCATGGCGATACCCCGCTGGCGCAGGGCTTCGAGGGCCGGCACGACACCCGCATAGAGCGTCGTCCACTGGCCATTCACCACCGCGTAATGACGGCGAAAGATGTTCACCGCCGCGTCGACTTCCACCTCCGTCGCCGAACCGCTGCCGGCCAGGCAGCGGCGCACCAGGTTGACCATGCCCTTGCCGACAAAAGTGCGTACCACCTCGATGTCGTAGGGCGTGCGTCCCAGCTCCAGCATCATGCGGTTGCAGGCTTCCGACAGGTCGGGGATGGAATCGAGCAGGGTGCCGTCGAGGTCGAACAGCACCGCCTTCACATAGTGGAAATCGGACATTTTCACTCTCGCTTGCGGATCAGGACTGCTGCGTCGCAGCAGGGACGCGCAGCATACGGGAGATCAAGCCGAAGACGCCAGCACCGGGCGGGTCCGGCGCAGAGCAATCAGCACGCCGGCCATCACCAGCAGAACCGGCAGCACCGCCGCTGCATTGACCCACTCCCAGCCCAGTCCATCCACCAGCGGCCCCGCCGACAGGGTCGCAACGGTCACCCCCAGGAACACCAGCCCGTCGTTGCCGGCCTGGACCCGCGCTTTCTCTTCCTCCCGGTAGGTCTCGGTGAGCAGCGTGGTCGCCCCCACGTACATGAAGTTCCAGCCGATGCCGACCAGTGCCAGCGCGATACCGAAGTGGCGCAGTTCGTCGCCGCTCAGTGCCACGCCAATGGCGGCGAGGGTCAGCGCACCACCCAGCAGCATCACCTGCATCACCCCGAGACGACGGATCAGGCTGCCGGTGAGAAAGGACGGAGCGAACATCGCCACCAGATGCCACTGAATCACCGTCGCCGTGGCGGCGAAATCGAGCCGCGCGCACATCATCGCCAGCGGTGTGGCGGTCATCAGCAGGTTCATTATCGCGTAGCCCACCACGCCGCCGGCCAGTGCCAGCCGAAAGCGCCCCTGGCGGGCGATCTCCCGCAGCGGACGGGGCTGCCGCAGCACGGCAGCCGGCAGCGGCGACGGCAAGCGCAGAAAGAAGGCCAGCAAGGCCGCAAGCAGCGCCACGCCGACCAGCACCAGAAAGCTGCCAAGAAAGGGCGTTCCCAACCAATCACGGGTATTGCGGGCGATGAAGGGACCGAGAAAGGCCGCCAGCACTCCGCCGGTGAGGGTCAGGGAAATGGCCTGTCCCTTCTGCTCCGGCGGCACCGCATCGACAGCAGCAAAACGGTAGAACTGCCCCGCCGCCCCCAGCACACCGACCCCGAGGCCGGCCAGCGCAAAGACCACGAAACTGCCCAGCAGGATGCCGATCACCGCCAGGGCCAAGCCGGCGGCGCCGACCAGCGCTCCGCCAATGAACACCGGCCGGCGCCCGAAGCGGGCCATCAGACTGGAGAGCACATGCAGCGACAACATCGTCGCCAGGTACTGGGCGGCCAGCGGCACGGTGGCGAGACCTGCAGACACGGAAAGGCTGATCCCCACCAGGGCAGACGAGGACAGCACGAGGCTGATCACCGTCATCATCAGCGCCTGGCTCAAAGCCAGCAAAACAACGTTGCGATTCATGAACAGGCTCCACAAGCATTTTGACCTGCCCATGGTCGCCGGCTACAGTGATGGCGTAAATGACGCATAAGCCACCATTCATGCCATGACACGTGACATCGCCCTCCTCGTCTATCCCGGCTTCCAGATTCTTGACGCTGCCGGCCCCCTGAGTGCCTTCGAGGCCGCCAGCGCCTTTGTGCCGGGCAGCTACCGGCTGGCGGTGATTGCCCGCGAGGCCGGCCCGGTGAGCAGCTCCTGCGGCGCCATGTTGCTCGCCCGGGCCTTCGATCCGGCAGACGACATCGACACCCTCATCGTCGCCGGTGGCGACGGCGTCGATGCGGCAAGCGGCTGCGCAGTCACCGTCGATTTCGTCGGCAACAGCAGCGAGGCCCGGCGACGTATCGCCAGTGTCTGCTCCGGCGCCTACCTGCTGGCCAGCGCCGGCCTGCTCGAGGGCCGGCGGGCAACCACCCACTGGCGGCGCTCACGGGATTTCGCCCAACGCTTTCCGGAGGTGAAGCTGGAGGAGGACCGGATCTTCACCCGCGACGGCAAGGTGTGGACCTCGGCCGGAATCAGCGCCGGCATTGACCTCGCGCTGGCCCTGATCACCGAGGATCTGGGCGAAGCGGTGGCGCGCCAGGTGGCCCGCCAACTCGTGGTGTATTACCGGCGCCCCGGCGGCCAGTCGCAGTTCTCCGAAATGGCTGAAATGCAGCGGGCCGGCAGTCGCTTCGACACGCTACTGGATTACGTCCGCAGCCACCTGCAGGACCGGCTGGATGTCGACGAACTGGCCGGATGGGCATGCATGAGTGCGCGCCATTTTTCGCGCTGCTTCAGCGAAGAGATGGGCGTCACGCCGGCCCGTGCGGTGGAGCGCCTGCGGGTCGAGGCCGCCACCGCGGCGCTGGAGAGCGGCTGCGGATCGGTGCAGGAAGTGGCCCGGACCTGCGGCTTTGGTGACCCGGAGCGAATGCGCCGGGCCTTTATCAGAACGCTGGGCGTGCCGCCCTCCGCCAGACGGCGGAGCACGGCCTGAAGAACACCTGGCGAGGCTTAAGCGGCCAACGCGTCGCGCAGCTTGCCGATCACCGAGTTGTAGCGCTGCGGATCGCTGTCCTTGCCAGCCCCGAAGACAGCCGAGCCGGCCACGAAGGTATCGGCACCGGCGCGGGCGATCTCGGCGATGTTGTCCGCCTTCACCCCGCCGTCCACTTCGAGCAGGATCCGGCGGCCGCTCTTCTGTTCGTAGGCATCAATCTTCGCCCGTGCCTCACGCAGCTTGTCGAGGGTACCGGGAATGAAGGACTGCCCCCCGAAGCCCGGGTTGACGCTCATCAGCAACACCACGTCGAGCTTGTCCATGACGTGATCCATCCACATCAGCGGCGTGGCCGGATTGAACACCAGGCCGGCCTGGCAGCCGCTGTCGCGGATCAGGCCGAGGGTGCGGTCGATATGCTCGGAGGCTTCCGGGTGGAAAGTGATGATGTTGGCGCCAGCCTTGGCGAAGTCGGGGACGATGCGATCGACCGGCTTGACCATCAGATGCACGTCGATCGGCGCCGTGGTGCACGGGCGGATCGCCTCGCAGACCAGCGGGCCGATGGTCAGGTTGGGCACGTAATGGTTGTCCATCACGTCGAAGTGGATCCAGTCGGCGCCGGAGGCGATCACGTTGGCGACTTCCTCGCCGAGCTTGGCGAAGTTGGCGGACAAAATGCTGGGGGCGATGCGGAAGGTCATGGGGAATCCTGGCGGAGGGAGACGCGGGAAGCCGGACAGTCTACCTGCCCGCCTCCTTCTCCGCCAACGGGGCGGAAGCCCCAATCACCAGAACCATCGCGGTTGCGGCGACGCGGCAATTCAGCTTCAATAGGACTTCTCCATCCGAATCGCCCACCACAATGACAAGTCCCACCGAACCGGAAAGCATCGAGATCAAGGCCGTTTCCCAGTTCATCGATGAGCAGTCCGACGTGGACGCGGACCGCTACGTGTTCGCCTATCACATCACCGTGCGCAACACCGGCAAGGTCGCCGCCCAACTGCTCAGCCGCCACTGGGTCATCACCGACGCCGAAGGTGCCGTGCAGGAAGTGCGCGGCGAGGGCGTGATCGGCCAGCAGCCGGTACTGCGCCCCGGCGAACAGTTCGAATACACCAGCGGCTGCACCATCGCCACGCCGGTAGGCACCATGAAAGGCAGCTACCAGATGGTGGCCGAAGACGGCACCCGCTTTGACGCGATGGTTCCGGAATTCACGCTGGCCATGCCGCGCACCCTGCACTGAGCAGACGCGAATTACCACGACCGGCGCAGCCCGCCGCCAATCCGGGCGAGCTGCCGGTCATGCCAGCCACCCAGCAGGATCTGCCCGGCCAGTGCGCCGATCAGCGCCATCGCCATGTCGCTCTGGGTATCCCACGGATCACCCTGGGTGCCGAGGAAGGCATCCGCGCCCTGCCCCAGCATCACCGCCGCCCGCCACTCGATGAGTTCATACACGGCGGAAATCGCCAGGCACACGCCACTGACCAGGAATAACAACCAGCCTCGCCCGCGCACCACGCGCAGGCGCAGCAGGATTTCCCGGGCCGCAATGGCCGGCACGCAACCCTGCATGAAATGGCCGATGCGGTCGTAGGGGTTGCGCTCGAGGGACAGCACATCCTGCAGCCAGAAGCCGAACGGCACGCGCGCGTAGGTCCAGGCGCCGCCGACGATGAGTACCAGCGCATGTGCGGCAATCAGCACCTGCAGCAGTGCCGTCAGCGGAAAGCGCTGGTGCGTGGCGAACAAGACGGGCGCAACGATCAACACCGGCGCCACCTCCATCCACCAGGTAGCCCGGTCGTAGGGTGCAATGGCAGAGGCCAGCAAGGCCAGACCAACCAGCCCCACAAGCAGGGCAGGCAGTCGCGAAGCGGTATCGTGCATGGAAGGCTCCGGCAAAAAAATCACGCAGGATTATGCGTATTCATAAAGTTTTAGGTCCCTCCTGCCGTGAAGGAGGAAGAGACCGGTCTTACAACAGCAGTCGCCCGCCCTGAACCCGCGAACAAGAAGCCGGCACGAGCCGGGAGAAAGAACAGCCCATGTGGATCAACCGAGCAAAATTCGAGCAACTCGAGGCCGACCTGCGCGCCTCGACCCAACGCCAAGCCGCCCTTGACAACGAACTCGCCGCCCTGCGCAGCGAAGCCGACAGCCTGCGCAACAGCCACTCGGAAAAAGAACGCCATTGTGACGACCTTCTTGCCGTCGTGCGGAACATGGCCGAATTCGGCAACTCGCTCACCGGCGCCCAGGGCAGCCTGGCCGAAATGGCCAACCTCCTCAAGGACGAGAAACAGATGGCCGTCGAAGCCGCCCATGTCTCGCATGTGAGCGGCAAGGCCACCACCGAGATCGCCGAGAACCTGCAGCGACTGGCCTCCGAATCGGCGAACTCGGCCCGCGAAGTGGACACGCTGGCCCAGCGTGCCGACGAAATCAGCGCCATCGTCAACCTCATTCACGACGTGGCCGACCAGACCAACCTGCTCGCCCTCAATGCCGCCATCGAAGCCGCGCGCGCGGGTGAAGCCGGCCGCGGCTTCGCCGTGGTCGCCGACGAAGTACGCAAGCTCGCCGAACGCACCTCCACCGCCACCCGGGATATTTCAGCCCTCGTCAGCAGCATTCGCGAAGACTCGACCCGCGCCCGCAACAGCATGGAAAGCCTCGCCCAGGCAGCCGGCCAGTTCAGCGAACGGGGCCAGCGCGCCACCGAGGACATGAAGCGCCTGATGACCCTGTCGGCCAACATGGAAGGCGTCATCGCCGGCAGCGCCATGAAGAGCTTTGTCGAAGTGGCCAAGATCGACCACATCGTCTTCAAGTTCCGCATCTACCTGGCCGTGTTCGGCATCCTCGACACCAAGCCCTCGGAAGTCTCCACCCACACCGCCTGCCGCCTCGGCAAGTGGTATTACGAGGGCGAAGGCCGGGCCTGCTTCAGCCAGCTGTCCGGCTACCGGGAGATCGAGCCGCCCCACGTGGAAGTGCATCGGGCCGGCGCCGCCGTGATCGAAGCCAGGGCCAACGGCGACATGAGCAGCGTGCTCAAGAACCTCGACACCATGGAACGGGCCTCCATGCGGGTCCTCGACGGCCTCCAGAAAATGGGGGAAACGGCCATGCGCGACCCATCGGTGCTGTGTCACACGGAAGGCGGCCACCTGCACTGACCCGTCACATCCGGGCGGGCGTCGATTGACTCCCCCGCCCCGGCCGCCCAGAATCGGGCGCCATGCCCAGCCTCGACACCCTCCTCGCCTTTCTCGGCATCTCCGTCCTGATCACCCTCGCCCCGGGGCCCGACAACCTGATGGTCATCGGCCACAGCCTGGCCCGCGGTCGTCGGGCCGGCCTGGCTTTCGGCCTCGGCTGTGCGGCCGGCTGCCTGACCCACATCGCCTGGGCCACCCTCGGCATTGCCGCGCTGGTGCGCGCCTCGGCGGGGCTCTTCATGGCCATCAAGCTGGCCGGTGCGGCCTACCTGCTGTGGCTTGGCATCCAGGCCCTGAAGAGCGGCGGCACGCTTGCGCCCCCCACCGGCACCCCGGCCCGGCCCTGGCTGCATGACCTGCGCCGCGGCTTTGTCGCCAACGCGCTGAATCCCAAGGTGGCCCTGTTCTTCCTGGCCTTCCTGCCCCAGTTTGCCAGCCCGGCGCGGGGCAGCGTCAGCCTGCAGATGCTCGTCCTCGGCCTCGTCTTCATCGCCCAGACGGCTGCCATTTTCAGTGCCATGGCCTGTGCCGCCGGCGCCATCGGGCGCCTGCTGGCCCGCCGCCCGCGGG
>NZ_SDKK01000003.1:31288-154749 GCF_008107625.1 Zoogloea oleivorans | reverse complement strand
GCCCGCCGCCCGCGGGTCGGGCCGTGGCTCGACCGCCTGTGCGGCGTGCTCTTCATCGGACTGGCCGTGCATCTGGCCAGCGACAGCTTCACCCATAAATAAAACAAGGAAACCCCACTTTGCGACGCTCCTCCCCCGGCGCCCAGCCACTTCCCGCCACCGGCGACCGCCACGACTGGGACACCATCAAGAAGCTGATCCCCTACCTGTGGGCCTACAAGTGGCGGGTGCTGTTCGCCCTCACCTGCCTGATCTCCGCCAAGTTCGCCAATGTCAGCGTCCCGCTGGTCTTCAAGCAACTGGTGGACGGGCTCGACATCTCCCGCGAGCAGGCCTTCATCGTCGTCCCGGCCGCCCTGCTGGTGGCCTACGGGGTGCTGCGCTTTTCCACCTCGCTGCTCACCGAGCTGCGCGAACTGGTCTTTGCGCGGGTCACCCAGGAAGCCGTACGCGAGATATCGCTACAGGTTTTCGGCCACCTGCACGCCCTGTCCCTGCGCTTTCACCTCGAACGCCAGACCGGCGGCCTGACCCGCGACATCGAACGCGGCACCCGCTCGATCGGCTCGCTGATCAGCTACACGCTGTATTCCATACTGCCGACCTTCGTCGAAATCAGCCTGGTGATCGGCATCCTGCTGGTCAAGTACGAACCCAGCTTTGCCATCATCACCCTGCTCACCCTGGCCATCTACGTCACCTTCACCTTCAAGGTCACCAACTGGCGCACCGCCCTGCGCCGCCAGGCCAACGAACTGGACTCGGCCGCCAACGCCCGCGCCATCGACAGCCTGATCAACTACGAAACGGTGAAGTACTTCAACAACGAGTACTTCGAGGCCCGCCGCTACGACACCGAACTGGCCAAGTGGACCGCCGCCCAGATCCGGAACCAGAAGTCCCTCTCCTACCTCAACATCGGCCAGGCGGCGATCATCGCCGTCGGCGTCACCGCCATGATGTGGCGCGCCGCGCTGGGTGTGGCCAACGGCTCCATGACCCTCGGCGACCTGGTGCTGGTCAATGCCTTCCTGATCCAGCTCTACATCCCGCTCAACTTCCTCGGCGTGCTGTACCGGGAAATCCGCCAGGCCCTCACCGACATCGAACGCATGTTCGGCCTGATGGGCACCCACCGCGAAGTGGCCGATGCGCCTGACGCCAGGGCCCTGGCCCGCGGTCCGGCCAGCGTGCGTTTCGACCAGGTGCGCTTTGCCTACGAGCCCTCGCGGCAGATTCTTCATGACGTGGATTTCGCCATTCCGGCCGGCAAGACGGTGGCCGTGGTCGGCCATTCCGGCTCCGGCAAGTCAACCCTCGCGCGGCTGCTGTTCCGCTTCTACGACGTGCAGGGCGGCGCCGTGCGCATCAACGACCAGGACATCCGCGGCCTCACGCAAGACAGCCTGCGCGCCGCCATCGGCATCGTTCCGCAGGACACCGTGCTCTTCAACGACACCCTGTTCTACAACATCCAGTACGGCCGCCCCGATGCCTCGAAGGAAGAAGTGGAAGCCGCCGCCAGTGCCGCCCAGCTCGATGACTTCATCGCCCGCCTGCCCGACGGCTGGAACACCCGCGTCGGCGAGCGCGGCCTCAAGCTCTCGGGTGGCGAGAAGCAGCGCGTCGCCATCGCCCGCACCCTGCTCAAGAACCCCGACATCCTGATCTTCGACGAAGCCACCTCGGCCCTCGACTCCAAGACCGAAAAGGCCATCCAGGCCCAGCTCGAGGCCGCCGCCCGCGGCCGCACCACGCTGGTCATCGCCCACCGCCTATCCACGGTGATGAACGCCGACGAGATCATCGTGCTCGACCAGGGCCGCATCCTCGAACGGGGCGGCCACGGCGAACTGCTGGCCAAGGCCGGCGCCTACGCCCAGATGTGGGCCCTGCAGCAGGAAGAACGCGAGGCCGAAGAGGAAGCCGCCTGAACGGAGATCCAGCATGCCCAACCCCGACCACCTCGCCCTCCTCGACCAGGGCCGCGACGCCTGGAACGCCTGGCGCCAGGCCAACCCCGATCTGCCGCCCCAGCTGCGCAGCG
This sequence comes from Zoogloea oleivorans, assembly GCF_008107625.1. Lineage (GTDB taxonomy): Bacteria > Pseudomonadota > Gammaproteobacteria > Burkholderiales > Rhodocyclaceae > Zoogloea > Zoogloea oleivorans. The sequence continues at coordinate 152,702 of NZ_SDKK01000003.1, read as the reverse complement.
CGCATCTGGAGGGGCGTGACCTCAGCGGCTTCGATCTCCACGACGCCTACCTGCGCCGGGCCCACCTGAAGGGCGCCCACCTCGACGGCTGCAAGCTGCGTGAAGCCAACCTGAGCGGCGCCGATCTGGAAGGGGCCTCGCTGGTGCAGGCCGAAATGGCCGGCGCCAACCTGCGGGCCGCAAAGATGCAGGGCGCCGACCTGAGCGGGGCCGACCTGAAAAGCGCCATCCTCGTCAGCACCGACCTCAGCCACGCCAAACTCAACGGGACCCAGGTGTATGGCATCGCCGCGTGGGAGGTGAAGCTCGATGGCACCGAACAGCGCGACCTGCTGGTCACCCGCCCCGACCAGCCGCGCATCACCACCGACGACCTCGAAGTGGCCCAGTTCATCTACGTACTGCTCAACCACAAAAAGCTGCGCGATGTCTTCAACACCACCACCCAGCGCGGCGTGCTCATCCTCGGGCGCTTCGGCGGCGGCGGGCTCGACGTGCTCCAGGCCGTGGCCGACAGCCTGCGCCAGCACGGCCTCCTGCCGATCATTTTCGATTTCGAACGGCCGCGCCAGCGCAACTACACCGAAACGGTCATCACCCTGGCCGGCCTGTGCAGCTTCGTCATCGTCGATCTCAGCGGCCCCTCGGTACCCCAGGAGCTGCAGGCCATCGTCGCCGCCACCCTGCGCATGCCGCTGGTGCCCATCGTCGAGGAAGGCCGCAAGCCCGCCGCCATGCTGGCCGACTTCCAGGAACTCGATTACTTCCTCGGCCCGCCGATCCGCTTCAATGGCATACCGGCCCTCGTCGCCCAGATTCCCGAGCGCGCCATCGCCCCGGCCCAGGCCTGGCTGGAACAGCGACGAAACAAACTGAAGAGCATCGACGGCAGCTGATTTCACTGCTCCGTAACAGTTTGTGCGTAGGGTTTGGCGGTTAATCCCATCCGCCAAGGAAATCCGCTCATGTTCGCCAAACGTCTGCTCGCCGTCCTCGTGCCGGCAATCCTCGCCAGCACCGCCGCCCACGCCGGCATCGCCCTCATCGGCAAGGGCACCCTGTCCGGCACCGACCTCTCGGGCCTCACCAACACCCTCGAAGATGGCGCCGCCGCCAACATCCTCGGCGGCATGGGCTCCGCCATCGCCTGGGCCGGCGGCAGCACCTTCCTGCTGACCCCCGACCGCGGCCCCAACGCCAGCACCTGGAATGCCGCCGTGGACAACACCACCAGCTGGATTCCGCGCTACCAGACCATCGACCTGGGCCTCGGCGGCGCCACCTTCAGCACCGGCAGCATCGCCACCCTGACCCCCACCCTCAGCGCCACCACCCTGCTCTCCAGCGCCAGCGTCCTCAACTACGGCAGCGCCCCGGTGCTCACCGGCACCAGCGGCCAGAACTACTTTACCGGCCGCTCCGACGCCTTCGACGCCGGCCTGTCCACCAACAGCAGCAACGCCCGCTTCGACCCGGAAGGCATCCGTGTCACCGCCGACGGCAAGAGCGTCTACATCACCGACGAGTACGGCCCCTACATCTACCGCTTCGACCGCGCCACCGGCGAGCGCACCGGCGTGATCACCCTGCCCGAAAAGTTTGCCGCCCCCAACCTGTCGGCCCTCGGCGACACCGAGATCAGCGGCAACAGCGTCGGCCGCGTCGCCAACAAGGGCATGGAAGGCCTCGCCATCACCCCCGACGGCAAGACCCTCGTCGGCATCATGCAAAGCCCCCTCGCCCAGGACGGCGGCACCAGCAGCAGCACCGTGCGCATCGTCACCGTCGACCTCGCCACCGGCCAGGTCACCCACGAATACGCCTACCAGCTCGACAACATCGGCACCGCCGCCAAGCCCAAGTACCCGAGCATCAGCGAAATCGTCGCCATCAACGACCACGAATTCCTCATCGACGAACGCGACGGCAAGGGCCTCGGCGACGACTCCAAGGCCGTCGTCAAGCGCATCTACAAGATCGACCTGGCCGGCGCCCAGGACGTGGGCAGCCTGACCGGCGAAAGCGCCCTGGCCCCGAAGGCCGTCGCCAAGATCCTCTTCGTCGATCTGGTCGCCCTGCTCAAGGCCAACGGCTACACCGACCGGACCATCCCCGCCAAGATCGAAGGCCTCGCCTTCGGCCCCGACGTGCTGGTGGACGGCGTGCTGCAGCACACCCTGATCGTGGTGAACGACAACGACTTCCTGGACACCACCACGGTGCAGGGCGCCCCCACCGCCAACCCGAACCAGTTCCTCGTCTTCGGCGTAAGCAGCGACCTGATCCCCGCCTACGACGCCCAGCGCATTCCCGAACCGGCGACGCTGGCGCTGGCGGCACTGGGGCTGAGTGGATTCATGCTGCGCCGCAAGCGCAACTGAGTCCCGGCGGTCTTTCTTGTGCCGGCTCACACCCGCCGGCACAAGCCTCTGCCGCCAACCATGAGGGTGCTGGTGATTGCCACTCGGCATTGAATGACAATCACCCAGCGCTACATGATTTTCATCAAGACCTGGGTGTTGATCATGCAAGCCTTGATGATTGGCATTCAGGGTTTGAAGCAGAAGATGCAGAAGTGAATGATTTTTGCCAAGCGCTGGGCAACAGGGACTCAGGCTTTGGTGATTGACGTCCAGAGGTGGATAAAACCGCTCCAGAGACTGCCAAAAATCCTGTGCCGGAGCCCCCAAACACCTTACCGGTGCGCCTTGACCCACAACGACAGCAAGGTGGAGATGGCGAGCAGCACCCACGGCAGCGCGCGCAGCAACAGCGTCGTGCACGCCAGCCGCGAGAATTGGGCAGCAAGCGCGAAATAAGCACAGCCCAGCACGACCAGCGAGAGCCCCGCCACCTTTGCCGGCTTGCCATTCAGCGTCACCGCGCCAAAGAAGAACTGTCCGAAATCCGGCCCGCTCAACGGTGCGAGATGCGCCGTGGCCATCGCCTGCAGGCCCCACCACAACAGGGGCACGCCAAACGGCGACACGATGAGGATGAGCAGCAGCGAATGCAGCCAGGTCGGCAGCGCGTCATCGGAAGGAAACAGCGAGCGGCGCACGGGCTCAGGCCCCCTCCCGAGCGCCGATGAGCGCACTGCCGGCACGGCTTGTCAAAGCTGCCACCAGCGCCTCTTGCGCCCTATCACTCCCGGTTCTCCATGCCGTGGCCTCAAGTGCCATCGATCACTCCTGAAAAAACAGGCTGGACTGCAATCCGCTGCATCAGGGCTTCACAACGACGACCGATGCAACAGCGTTTTTCGTCGCATCATAGGTCATCGCCGTTCCGGTAATGTTGCGCACAAGAAAAGTCGTGCTCTTTGCCGCTGCCGAGATTTTCGCGCTGGTGATGCTGCACATGCCGTTGCTGCCACTCGTGCACGACAGGGGCGCACCGCCCACGGTGAAGCCCCCCTTGACCACTGCGCCTGGCACCGCAACGCCGCTCGCATTGCGCACGGCAACAGAGATCGATGCACGCCAGCCCTTGGCGTCCGGGTAAGCGCTTCCGGCCAGCGCGCCGACCGACACCACCGCATTGCTGGCGGCGAGCTCCGACGTAAAGCTGACCCGCTCCACGCCCATCACCGAAGGCGTACTGGAAATGATGTAGTCGCTGCTCCACGGGGACGCACCAACCGTGCCCCAGTGATTCAGCATGATCAGCCCGGCCGTCACCGGAAGGGGACCACGGCTGCCATTTTCCTGATGAACCAGCTTGTCGTCGACGAACCACTGGATTCCGGTCGAGGTCCACCGGAACGCATAGTCATGATAGGCGGCAGAAGCATCGAACCCGAGATCAAGGAGCGTCGGGTGTTCGACGCCGTTGGTCCAGTAGTTGACCTGCACCCGGGTCGGATCGTCGCCCTTCAGTTCAACGTCGATCTCATCGTGCTGGGTACCGCTGGCCGGCCCCGTGTAGGTAAAGAAAGCGCTGATGGTGCCCGGTGTGCGGGAGGCGATCAGGCGAGCCTTGTAGAGGCCGTACTGATAAGTGCCAATCGTTCGGTACTCCCCCGAAATGGCGGGCTTGGCAGTCAGCCTGGCGACATCCGCTTCGAGCCGGATATTCATGCGCCCGTCCTGGAAAGACAGTTGATTGGGGTGCCAGGCATTGACGAAGGGATCGCCGTTACTCCAGTTCGCGGCGTACCACCGGGCGGTGTCGGCAGACAGCAACTCGTCATCGAAGGAAGCAGAAGTTGCCGTTGCGGCAATAGATGCTGCTTTCATGCTTGCCGGAGAAACAGAGCCCTCGCCCCCCTGCACCGAAGCCTGACCCTCGGCCGTCCCACCTCCGCCGCAGGCCGACATCAGTAGCAAGGCGCTGACACACGTCACAGCAAGCCGGAAAGTGTTTTTCATGATTTTTATTACCAGAAAGAAGAAGGAGTGAGCGTTACACCAAGCCCAGGCACGACCGATCACATACCGAACGAGTATATGCCAAAGAGATCATCAACATCTCATCCTTCCCGGCAGGCGACTACGGCAGGTCGCTAACCAGCGGCAAGCAGACACCTCCAATGTCAGGGCGAAGTTGCCGAAATTCCGAGGGCACGAGGAAGATTAAAAATGATAAAAAGGTATCAGCAAAAGGGCTCAATACCTTCTCCCATTGCAGCCTTGGTAAAGCACTCAGCTCATTGGGCGGTGGGCCGCTTTTCCCGAACCGGCAGCGGTGCCGGTTTCACGCGTTCGATCACAAACGGATCGGGTGATCCGTCGTCGTTGACTCTGGCAATGCGCACCGATGCGACCACCTCCTCCATCAGCACAAAGGCTCGTTTGATGGCCGCCGGGTAGCTGGACGGGTCAGGATTGGCGTTGTAGTCATACTCGGGCAGGCCGAAGGTGAATCCCACCATTCGGTCAGGGGAAAGTGCTGTCTTGTACGCGTAACGCCGGCTATAGCTCGAATCCATGGCATCGCGCACCCACACTCGACCATTGATCACGACGGTCTCGGAATCAAGATGAATGCGATTGTCTGCACCGCTGAGGATATTTCCAGCAAGAATTGCTTTCTCTATCTCCTCCCTAGGGCGGATCGCATTTCTCATGATCACCCTCGAGAGCTCCCGCAATTTCTCCGGCGTCGAAAAGTCGTCTCTTTCTTCCGGCTTCAGGACGCGATAGAGCATGCCAACCCCCGCGGTCTCGCAACGCCCAAAAAGCCCCGGCGGAAAAATGCTTCGGCAGGTATACCAACCAAGGTTCGCCACTTGCACCATACCGTTCTCTCGCTGGAGCAGCTTCTCCATCGCCGGGTCCGGCGTTCGGGTGTTGGTGTAGGGCCAGATCCAGTTTCCGGGAACGGCCTTCACATCCGGCACTTTCATGGTCAGGATGAATTCATCCATCTCGATGCGGTAATGCTCGCCGGGGTTCAGAAGCTTTTCCGAAGCAAGACTCACATGCGGATCGGAATATGACGGCGCCGTCTCCGTCAAACGTCGCATCGCGGCCACACCCTCCCGAGTGATGCCGTAGCGCTTCATGTGCGCGTAGATTGCATCCCGTTCTTCTCCATAACGCTGCCACCACGCGGGAGTGTTTTCGTAGGCTGCGTGCGTCGGAAACGAAACGCCAGCCAGCAAGGCAAATATCCCCACCGACAGCTTTCTCCACAGTTGCATGACCACTTTCCCTCCTTTTGCAGGCCATTCCATTTGTACGGCAAGCGCTCCATAAACCTCATTCTTGCGGCATTTCGCTGATTCCCGGACGCTCAGGCCATCGAGTAACGGAGTTGGCGAAGATCGTATCTGCAACAGAAACGTGGTCGCGTTATCTGGCGGCGAGCGAAGCGGAAGGAATCACCACCCGGGCCTATGCCGAGCGCGAGGATCTTTCGGTGGCTTCGCGGTATGGGTGGCGCAAGCGCCTTAAACGGGGCGAGCCGGCCGGTCGCTTTGTCCCCTTGCAGATGGCGGCCCGGGAAGCGCAGCGCTGCAGTGTCGTGATCGGCACTCAGGTGCGCCTGGGTTCTCGGCTCTGCCGAGCCCGGCGTGGCCAGCGCCGGCGTACGCGTGCCGCGCCAAACCCTGGCGCGCTGGGCCATCGGCACCGCCCGCTTGTTCAACCGCCGATCACCCAGCGCTATCGTCCCGAACTCGTCCCTCGCCCAGCTCATCCGCCTGCCTCGTCAGTGATCCAGCATGCAGGGTGGGGAGTTGTGTGTAAGGGGATGCCCAAAACATCAACCCGCACAGCGTGCCTCCGCGAAAGCCTGCTTCTTGGCCTCCGCAGGGCTGAGACGTTCCCGCAATCGCGAGGAACTGCGGATATCCACTCAGTACCGCCGCTCCGTAGCGCTGCATCATCACGCTCAAATCTTCCAGGCCAGTTGCAACACTCTCCGAGGATGTGGCTGCTCGAAGACGGTAGGTCTTTGCCAAATCAGGATCAGTGACGCGCATGAAATCTGAGAGTGAATAGCGGACGCCGGCGACGGTGAATCCACATCCAATTTCATAGGACTGCCGTCCGTGATAGACATCGATCTCGACATCATCTTTCCGGTATCGCACGAGCGTCGGCAATGCCTCGGCCTCAACAAAGCCCGCATCCACGAGAAAAGAGAAGGCTTCACGGACGTTCGGTGTGAAGTGAAATTGCGAACGGTCAGTCAAGTTTAGTTTGTTTATGTGCTCTTTCATGGCTTTGGGGACATCCAGTATTTCGTCTGAACATCAAAGTTCCAACCGTGGCTTTTTAGCAAGTTGCGTTCGGCGCCGAGGAATACATATTGCATACCTCCATGTAACGCATCACGAATTGACCTTTGAATTGCCAAAGTTCAGCCTTGGTCAAGCACTCCGCTCATTGGGCGGCGGGCAGCTTTTCCCGAACCGGCAGCGGTGCCGGTTTCACGCGTTCGATCACAAACGGATCGGGTGATCCGTCGTCGTTGACTCTGGCAATGCGCAACGATGCGACCACCTCCTCCATCAACACAAAGGCTCGTTTGATGGCCGCCGGGTAGCTGGACGGGTCAGGATTGGCGTTGTAGTCGTACTCGGGCAGGCCGAAGGTGAATCCCACCATTCGGTCAGGGGAAAGTGCTGTCGCATACGCATAACTCCGGCGATAGCTCGAATCCATGACATCGCGCACCCACACTCGCCCATTGATCACGATCGTCTCGGAATCAAGATGAATGCGATTGTCTGCACCGTTGAGGATGTTGCCTTCGCGAATCGCTTTCTCCACTTGTTCTTTCGGAATGATCATGTTTCTTATGATCTTCCTGGAAAGCTCCCGTAGTTTCTCCGGCGTCGAAAAATCGGCCATCTCATCTGGTTTGAGGATGCGATACGTCATGCTAACCCCCATGGTCTCGCAACGCCCAACAAGCCCCGGCGGAAAAATGCTTCGGCAGGTATACCAACCAAGGTTCGCCACTCTCACCGCCCCATTCTCTCGCTGGAGCAGCTTCTTCATCGCCGGGTCCGGCGTTCGGGTGTTGGTGTAGGGCCAGATCCAGTTTCCGGGAACGGCCTTCACATCCGGCACTTTCATGGTCAGGATGAATTCATCCATCTCGATGCGGTAATGTTCACCGGGGTTCAGAAGCTTTTCCGAAGCAAGACTCACATGCGGATCGGAATATGACGGCGCCGTCTCCGTCAAACGTCGCATCGCGGCCACACCCTCCCGAGTAATGCCGTAGCGCTTCATGTGCGCGTAGATTGCATCCCGTTCTTCTCCATAACGCTGCCACCACGCGGGAGTGTTTTCGTAGGCTGCGTGCGTCGGAAACGAAACGCCAGCCAGCAAGGCAAATATCCCCACCGACAGCTTTCTCCACAGTTGCATGATCACTTTCCCTCCTTTTGCAGGCCATTCCATTTGTACGGCAAGGTGTGTGGGCTTTGCTGTATGGAGCAGAAGATATCGGAGAGACAGGGCGCAGACAGAAGTGCCGGCAGAAGATTCTGCGGTGAAGACAGGAAACGCAGACCAACGATCTGCGGCACCAGGTCGTTCGGGGCATCACGATAGCGGTTGTCCTTGTTGATGACGTCACCGATCTTCTTGCCACCTATCACCGAATCTGTGACCCATTTGTTGTTCGCACCCGCATGGAAGACAACCGAGTTGTTGCTGAGATCCTTCACACTCGACCCCTCCGCCGCCTGCACAAACTCTGCCCCACCCCGGCTGTGGACAACCCAGCTGACCCGTTGGCCACTCGCCTGAACATGCTCCATCTGGCTACGCAAACCGAGCACCGAGTCTGACTCCACCCCAAGCTTGGTCAGGGAGGCCCCCCAGAGATCAGTGAAGAAGCCTTCTGTCGGAGCGTAGGAAAGCGTGTAGCGGTCGACGGGGACATAGGGAATGCTTTTAGTATTGCTGCGTTGTTCGCGATTAAATACATCCTGCTTCGTCTGAGCGCCCGCGTCCCAATGGGTCAACATCAAGCCCGCCGCATAGTCAGACTCATTGTCCATTCCGTTGCGCGCAGCAAGATTGGTGAACCAGTACTTGTCGCCGTCACGGGTATTGGCGATCGCCAAGGCTTCAGTCCCAAACTTCATGACCAGATAGGTATCCTTGGTGTTGTTCTTGTTCACCACACCATAGGGATCCGCACTGTATGTGTTCGGTGCGCGAACCAGACTCTCGGTACTTGTCCTGACATCAGGATTGGACGTCTTGATGAGACCAAGGTAGCTTTGCATCTCCGCCTTGTGCGCCTTTGTCAGATCACCCGTCTTGTCAGCCAACGCAGCTTTGCGGGCGTCGCTTTCGGCATATGTTCCCAGCTTGTCGTATAGATCCCGCGTCATGACCGCGCATCCGGCACTACTCCTGAGCACACCATCACAGGCCGCGTGGTAGTCCGCATCACGTTTCTTATCCAGCACGTCCAGTTCGGCCACTTTCTGGCAACCAGCCTCATCACCATCAGCGCAGGCTTTCTTGGCTTCGTAACGCGCCTGGTTGTCTCGATGATTGAGATAGTTGTTCTGTGCCGCATTCCCCGCCGTGTCGGCCCCCACCTGGGCGTCGCCGCCCACTAGAGTGACGGCCAGGGCACCGAAGAGGCGGGCGACGTTCACCGTCTCGCTTGCCTCGCTGGCGTTCAGCGGGGCACGGCCGCCGCCGTACCATTCGGCGGCCAGTTCGCCGACCACGCCGCCAATGGCGCCGGCACCGCAGTCGCCGCCTTTGGCCGCGCCCACGGCGCAGCCGACGACGAGGTGGCCTATGCGATTGCTGAAGCCGTCCAGGCCGCCAACGACGTTGGCGGCACTCGCGCCGGCCGCGTCGATCACGCCGGTCGTGATGGCCCGACCCAGTTTGTCGCCCAGGTCGCCGCCGTTGATCGCGGTGTCGATCACCGCACTGGCGGTGTTGTTGATGACGTTCTTGCCGATCTGCAAGACCAGGTCGGACTTGCCGCTGATTTCGGCAAGCGAGGTGAAGGTGCCGTCAGCGTTGGGGACGCTGATGCTGCCGGTCAGTGCGTTAAGGGTGCCGGCCGTGAGCATGGCGGTCGCCACGCTGCGGACGGTTTCGTCGCGCCCCAGATCGCTCAGGGTCTTGCCCAGGTCGCCCTTGTTGTTGATCAGGCTGACGGTGGCCTGGGCCGTGAGGGCAACGACGCCGGCCTGCAGGACGATGGCGGAGGTGGCCGTGGTGGCAACGGCGCTACCGGAAACGAAGGTGGCCAGCGATGCGCCAGCTGTACCGCTGGTGGCGATGGTGACCACAATGGCAATAATCAGCGCCGCTTCAGCCGTCAGCCCCTCCTGGTGGTAGTCCCACTTCTCATGGGCCAGGGCGACCGCTTTCCAGTCCACGCCGGGGCGGTCGGCCAGTTGCAGCAGCCACTCCTGTCCGGGCTGCGCCACCTGTTGCTGGAACTGGGTCTTGAACTCGCCTTCGGGCAGTTGGGCGACGATCTTCGGGGCCTGGATCGTGACCGGGCCCTGGATATTGACGAGCGTCAGGGTCTCGGTGCTTTCGCCCTGGCCGGACTGGCTTTGCCAGACGAGGGACTTCTTGCTTTCGGTGTGGCTGATGTCGAGCCGGCTCTTGGCGCCTTCGAGGATCAGGGTGGCGTCGGCTTGGGCTTTGTCGCCGACACCCACTTCGAGGGTGGTGTGGGCGGCGGTGATGCGGGTGCCCTGCAGCAGGGTGTCACCGCCGCTCTGGGTGGTGAGTTCGCCCACACTCTGCAGTTGAGTGACCTGGGCTTCTTCGCTTGTGCGGCTGTCGCGGGTTTCGCTTTTTCCCTGGCTCGTGGGGAAAATGAAACCCACACCGAGCATGAGGATGTCGATGCCGGAAGAGCGTCTCACCTTGTGACGATCCATGACGCTATGCACGTCCTGCACGGCGTAGGCATGCAGCTCTCCACCGGCAGACAGGCGGGCTTCGCCGCTGGCATTGAGACGGGTGCCGAAGAGGTCGAGGTCACCTCCCGACTGGAGCTGGATGTCCTGGGCGTCGATGCGGGTGGTGGCGGCCAGCAGGTTCTGTTCTGTGTGCTCGGTGGTGGTGGTCCTCTTGCTGAACCAGCCGCCACTTTTCGTGACGTTGAGGGTGAGCTCCGAAACGAGGTCGGTGGACGCGGTCAGGGCGAGGGACTCGCGGGCGGCGATATTCACCTTGCCGGGGGTGGTGAGGCTGGCTGCTTCGAGAGTGACATTGCGCCCGGCCAGGCTGATGGCGTCACCGCTGAGCACGTTGCGGACGCTTTCGTCGCGGCTGCGCTGAACAATGGAGGTGCCGGAGCGGTTGCGCACTTCAAAGTCTTCGGTATTGCGCCCGGCCTCAAGGGTGATGTCACCTTCGGCGGAGAGGGTCAGCTTTGTCCCCGCTTCGAGCTGGACGCCGCTGCCACGGAGGCTGCCTGCCGTGCTGGCCGCATCCGCCGGACTGCCGGTGGCGATGATCTCGAGGGAGCCGGCGCTGTGGATGACGGTGCCCGCGTGGCGGCTCTGAGCGTCGAGGGAGACAACCGTCGAGCCGATATTGCGGGCTTCCTGGCGGTTCTCGAGGGTGAGGCCGTCGAGAACGACGCTTTCTCCCGCGAGGCGGGTATCGCCACCGCTGTTGATGCGCTGGCCGCTCAGGATGAGGCTGCCGCCGGCCTGGAGCGTCGTGGGGCCACCCGCGTCAAGCTGCCCCCCTACGGTGGTGTCGGCATGCGTCAGCTCAAAGCTTTCTCCGCTTGCAGTGGGCAGGCCTGGGAGGATGGCGGCCCCTTCGACCCGGATGGTGAGGCGCTGTTCGACATGGGTGCTGTCGACGACGGCACCGAGGGCGAGGTGCCCACCGGCGACGATGCGCGTCTCTTCACCAGACTTGACCCGGGCGCCGACGATGAGCGTGCTGCCGCCGCTTTCGAGGTCGAGCTTGCCGCCCGCCTCGAGGGTGGAGACCTGATGGCGGATCTGGCCATCGATGTGCGTGGTGACCGTGCTGCCGCTGGCGGTGAGCCCGGTGGTCTCGATTTCGCCGTTGTTGAGGGTGTAGCTGCGTTCGTTGGTCAGCGTGTCGATGCGCTGCCGGCTGTTCTCCACCGACAGGGCCTGGATGTCGATGCTGCCGCCCACCCGGCCGGTGAGTGCGCCGGCGGCCTTGAGGTCGGCGCCGGTGACGACCAGATCCTTGCCGACATTGAAAGTCAGATCGCCCGTACGGGCGACGATGCCGGCGCGCAGGTCGGCGCTCTGGGTCACGGTGCTGTCGCTGCGCGTGGTGATGGTGGTGCCGAAAAAGCTGTCCAGCTCGGTATGGCTGGTGGTGATCGTTTCCTTCTGGTCGACGGCGTAGAGCGTGCGGTTGTAGAGGTTTCCGGCCACATCCAGGGTCAGGCTGCCGGCTTCGATGCGGCCGGAGTCGTTGATGAGGTCGCCGCCCACGGAAAAGGTGGCGTCCTTGTCGATAAGGATGCGGCCCCGGGTGTTGTCCAGCGACTCGTCCAGGGAAAGCACCAGGCTGCCGGCCTGGATGCTGCCGTTGCGGTTGTCCAGGCTCGCCCCGAACACCCCCAGGGTGCCGCCGGCCTTGATGGAGGCACCAAAGTTGTCGATGCCGCCTTCGGCCTGGATCAGCAGGCGGTCGCTGACTTCAAACACCCCCCGGTTGGTGAAACGGCCGGACAGCAGGAGGTCCAGGTTGTCGGCACGGAGGGTGCCAGCAACACCGGTGAAGCTACCCCAGTCAGGGAAGGCCAGACCATAGCGGGCGGCCTCGTCGGCGGGGAGTACGCTGCCCGACGTTGCGGGAAGCGCCGGCGTCTTGAGCGGGGGCTCGGTATCGCCACCCGCAAGCTGGGCAGGGGCAGGATCGATGCTCACCTCGGGCACCGACTGAGAGCCGTTGCCGGACGCGGGTTGGCCGGGGGCAACCTGGCCTGGCACCCCAGGCAGGACGGTCCCGGCAGAGTCACCCACCACAAGGCTTTCACTCACCTGAACCACGCCACCACCGACCGGCAGGGTGGAAGTGACGCCCGCCAGCACGGCTTGCCCCGGACTGGCAGGCGACGCGGTAACCGGCGCCGTCGGGCCCGTGGCCTGGACAGAGGCAGGCTGGAGCCCCCCACCCGCGCTGACCGCGCCGCCCGAAGCCGTGACTGTTCCGTGGACTCCCGCCGGGGTGCCGACCACCACCCTGTTGAGGCGGGATGCTGCCAGGGCCTGCTGGGCCACAGTCGGGTCGACGCCCGTACCGAGGCTGAGATTGACACCCGTGATACTGAGATTGCCGGCGACGATGGTGCCGGCGTCGGGGCTCTCGAGGGTAATGGCCGTGGAGCCGCCCGTTGCATCCAGACGCGCCAGGCTCAGGGCAGCGGTTTCTTCGGTGTCGCCGGCAGCATTGATCCAGCGCACGGTCTGGGCCGCGCTCCCGGCGCTGTAGCTGTAAATGCCGGCCACCTTGGCGTCGGAGGCCACGTTGCGCAGACTGCCTTGGAACAGGCCATTGACCACGAACTGGGCACGCGTAGCCACATCGGTGTGGCTGTCCACATAGGCGCCATTCAGCACCGGCAGCCCGAGCAACAGGTAGGCGCCATTGAGTAGGTCCGGTTCACCGGCCAGCGTCCGGCTGTCGGTGGCGAGGTTCTCGACGCTGCCCGCCGCGTTGCCGCCAAGCAGCACACGCCCGGTGTTCACAAGGACCCCACGCCAAACGGTGTCCACGGCGGGACTGACCCAGGTTTCGCCAACATCGACGGATATGCCCGCCACGTCGAGGCGCAGGGTTCCGAAGGCAAGCAGGGGGCTGCTGGCGGGCCGGAAAATGAAGGATGACGCATCCAGCCGGGCGTTGCCCCGGGACGCCACCATGCCACCGTTAGCGTAGGCGGCAGCCTTGATGTCCAGGGAGGTGTCGGCCAGCACGGTGCCACTGCCGGCATTGCGGAAGGTGCCTTCACCGGCGTCGATGTCAATTCGCTCGGCAGCCTCACCGTTGCCGTAGATCAGGCCGGCGTTGTCGATGCCCTGGGCACTCTTGAGGCTGACCGAGTGCGTACCCAGCAGGGCCGCCTTGTCGGTGTTGATCACGGCAGTGCCGGCCACGACGGCAAGGCTGCTGCCGGCCAGCAGGGTGCCCCGGTTGGTCAGGCTGCCGGTCGGAGCAAGGACGGTCAGATCCTGGGTGGCATGCACGAGACCTTCGGTGTGCACCTCGGCTCCGGAGAGGGTGATGTAGCGCCCCCCCAGCAGGGGCGACAAGCCAGCCCGGGTCCCCGCCACCGAGCTCAGATCACCGCTGATGCGGGCATCCAGCCTGCCGCCCGCGGCAATGCGCCCGCCACTATTGCGCAAAGCACCCGCGACAACGGTAATGTCATCCGTCGCCAGAATCAGGCCGGTATTGGTGGTGGGTGTTTCGACACCAAAGTTGGTGTCGGTGAGGACGTCGTTCTCGCTGCGAACATTAACGAGATCCGCGGCCCCAAGGGCCATGTGGATGCCGTCTGCCTGGATGACACCCCGGTTTTCCACCGAGCCACCGGCCAGGGTGAGCAGCCCGCCCACGGCCAGCACGGCAGGACTCTGCACGAAGCGGAAGTCCTTCTCGGGATCGGGTGGCGGCGGTGGCGGCAGCCCGGGCGGAGGATTGCAGACGGCGGGCGTGACGCAGCGGGACACCTCGCCAAGCTGATTGACGAAGCCACCATCCGCCACGATATCGGCATTGCCGCCCACCAGAACGCGGCCGCCGTTGATAAAGGCGCCACTGGCACGAACATCGAGGCCTCCGGCGCTGAGCGTTCCCTGATTCCTCAGTACTGCCGTCTGGATCGCCACACGGTTCGCCGCCACCAGGCCACTGTTGGCCACCACAGCGCCGGACAGGCTGACGCTGTCGCCACTGATCTCGCCGTTGTTGGAGACGGAAGAGGATGCACTCACGCTGCGGCCAGCAATGAGGCCCCCATTACCCAGCCCGCCATCGAAGGACAGGGCATCTCCCACCATGGAGCCCTTGTTGCTGGCATACCCACTGACGCTGATCGTCTCGCCGTAGACGGCACCCTGGTTGTCGAGCGTGCCGGTCACGCGGACTGCATCCGCCACGATGCGCCCCGAATTGCTCAGGGTGCCGCCTGAAAATGCAAAGCCCGCCCCGCCGGGGATCACATCACCGGCATTGACGAAGCGGCGCCCCGAAAACAGGATCGATCCGCCACTGCTTGCCACGCTTCCCGAAGCACCGAGTTGCCCCAGATCGCGAGCCGCCAGCTCGACGTCACCGTTGGCCACGATGCCGCCAGGGCGGCTGACGTTGGCCGTGATGTTGCGGGCCTGGATGCGCACGCCCCCGGCGCTCTGCACCACGCCCTCGCTGACGAAGTCGCCAGCAATGTCGAGCAGAAGATCGCTCCCCACCTGCAGGCGACTCCGGCTGTCCAGGGTACGCCCCACCCGTGTCGCCGACAGGGGCCCGTAGAACAGGGCATCGCCGAGGAAAGCGAGGTCCTGTCCCACCGAAAAGCTCGCGGCACCGGCCACCCCCAGCCCGCGCTCGAACACCACCGACCCGGCGGCCGAACGCGCATCAAGCGCTCCGCCCGCCGTCACGTCACCGGCAACCCGTATATTTCCCGCAGCCTCCAGGCTCAGGGCTTCCACGGCCGTCACTGGGCCTTGCAGGTGAATGCCGTCCTGCCGGCTGTACCACTGTGCCGTGCCAAGGGCCAGGGTTTCGCCGCCCACAGCGATGCCCTTGTCGGCCCCCACTTGCAGACGACCACCGGCACTCAGGTCACCGGCAACCCGGACACCTCCGGTTCCGCCCTCGACGGACAGCGCTGCAGGCGTAAGCAGCGCGCCGGCCACATCCACCCCCGCACCCGCCCGCAGATCCAGAGAGCCACCCGTAGAAACACTGCCCGCGTACGCCTGCGCACCACCACTTGCCAGCATCCCCTTGCCCAGGATGCGGGTTTCACCCTGGACGAGACTGCCGCCGGCCTGCACCGAGGCGTCACCGCCGATGCTCACCATGCCTGTCTGGGCAACATCCCGGACGGCAGCCAGATCCAGGTTTCCGACCACCAGGCTTACCCCGTTTGCCCGGTAGTCACCGCCCGCCCTGGCAAGGTAGTCACCACCGGCCAGCACCTGGGCAAGGCTCACGTTGCCCCCCGCCTCGACCGAGACGGTCTCACCCTTCTCAAGACCACCGCTCACGGCCCCGGCGGCAAGCGCCCCGCCGGCCTTCAGGTGCAGGGCGCCATTGGCAGCCACACGGCCTCCAAACGTCAGCGCACCGGTATCGGCCGTCAGGTTCACAGCCCCGCCGGCAAGCACATCGCGGGTGTTGTCGAGGGACTGGCCGGCCCTGGCATCCAGGGCACCTGCCGACCACCATGCGCCACCAGCGACGATGCGCTCGGCGGAACGCAGGGCCAGATTGCCCCCCGCCTCCACGTCGCCCGACAGGCTCAGATCCCGTCCGGCCGCCAGGGACACATTCCCCTGACTCGCCACAACGCCCTGCTGCACCACGGCCCCCAGCGAGGCCACATCGACACCCGCGTTGCCCACCAGGCTGCCGCTGTTGTTGAAGCCGTCGGCCCCTGCATGTACCACGACTCCGCCAACTGTCAGCACCCCGCTTGCAGAGACCTGCCGCCCTTTGAGCAACACCCCGGCGCCCGTCCGAACCTCGCCCGCAAGGATCAGCCCGGCCGTGCCGGCATCCGCGGTCAGGGCTCCCTCAACCAGGATCGGGCCATTCACGCGCACCGCTGCGCCGCTGAGGCTCGCGGCCTCGCCGGAAGCCAGCGTGCTCCCCACGCTCAAGCCTGCCCCCGCACTCAGGCTCACAGCCCCGTCACTCACTGCCGGACCGAGCACCGTTGCATCGCCAGCAGCAACGACAGTCAGCGGGCCAACCGCGGCCAGGCCACCGGTGACAACGCGTCCCTGCGCACTGGTGACGCTGAGCGCGCCGCCAGCCGACAGGGCTTCGGTCGCAACGCCATCCCGACCGGCCAGGGACAGCTGGCCATCGGCCGCAAACGGGCTGCCGATGGTCAGGTGGCCACCATCCGCGGAAAGACTCGCACTGCGCCCCGCGCCCCCTTCAGCCAGTTCGAGCCCGCCCCCTGCCCTCACCTGCAACTGTCCATTGGCGGCGATCAGGCCACCGCCGCTGAGGTCGCCAGCCACCTGCACACCCAGGTCGCCCCCGGCCAGGATGCGTCCCGCACGGTTGCTCAGTGATGCGCCGGTGACGATACTCAGACCGTCCATCGCCGAAAGACGGCCCCCGTCATTTACGAGGCCCTGCGTCACCTGGATGCTTCCACCGGTACCCGCATGCAGCGTGCCGCTGTTGACCAGGGAGTTCGCCACCATGGCCGTGCTGCCCATGGACTCGATAACGCCACGGTTGGCCACGCTGCCGCCATTGAAGCGGAAGGTGCCGCCGCCGAGGCTGCCGTCATTGACCAGATCGCCGCCCACCTCCAGCCGATCACCCACGACGGTCCCGACGTTGTTCACCCCGTCCGCCAGGATCACCGTTCCACCGCCGATCTCGCCCCGGTTGAGTGTCTCTCCGCCCACCTGGACCGACACCGCCGAGATCCGGCCGCCGGCCTCGTTCTCCAGCCGGCCATTCACCACCGCGGACCGGGCCGCCACCAGGCCGGCATTCACCAGAGTGTTCCCCGTGAAGGAAAAGGAGCCGCCGGAGGAGAGGGCATCCCCACTTGTCTCAAAACGGGGCCCTTCGAGGACGATCGCGCCGCTGCTCAACAGCAGGCCGCGGGCGCCAAGGCGGCCGGAATCGCGTGCCGCCAGGCGGATACCTCCGTTGGCGAAGACGCCGCCGGACTCGTGATCGTTCAGGGCAAGCTGCGCAGCACGGATGGAGACCGAACCGAGGCTCTCGATCCGCCCTTCGCTGATGAAATCGCCCAGGGTATCCAGGATGAAGTCCGAGCTTGTATAGAGCTGCCCCTGGTTGACGATGGGCCCGTCGGCACTGCCCAGACTCAGTGCACCGAAGAAGCGGCTGTCGCCACCGAAGCGCATGCCACCGACAGCAGCCAGGTGCGTGGCGCCGCCCACCTCGAGGGTCCGGTCGAAAGCCATGGCCCCAGCTGTCGTCGCCACGGCCAGATCGCCACCCACGAGCGCTTCACCGGCGAAGCGGATGTTTCCCGCCGCGTCAGCCGACAGACTGCCGGCCCCGGCCAGGTTCCCCGCCACATCGATACCCGCCGTCCCGCTGCGCAGGACAATGGGGCCGCGGGCCGCCAAGTCGCCGCTCACACCAAGCTGCCCGAAGGCGTCGAGATGAATGCTTGCGACCGAGCTCACACCACCCTGCACGGCGATGTGCCCCTGACTGCTGACAAGGCTTGCTGCAGCGCCACTGCCGACCCCGCCGAGCACGCCGATGTCACCCTGCGCGGTCACCGCCAGAGCGCTGTTGGACGCGAGACTCCCACCCACGACGAGGGCTCCGTCGCTCACCACGACACTGACCGGCCCGTTGGCCAGCACCCCCGCGCCCACGCTCACACCGGTGCGCGCACGGACTGCAAGTGCGCCGCCGGCCACCAGGGCATCGGCCTCGACAACCCCGCCATCAATGGCAAGCAGCCCCCCGGCCAGTACCTCCCGAACACGAACGGAGCCTCCACCCAGGCTGAGGTCCGAGCCGGCAGAAACCCCGCCGGCAAGGTGCAGTGCGCCCCCCGAAAGAAGGCGGACATCCCCTCCGCCAGCCACCGGGCCGGCGACATTCAAGCCGAGGGCGGCATTCGCCACCACATTCCCCGGGGCGAGCAGGACGCCCGTTTCCACCGCACCATCGCTGCTGACGATGCTCAGGTCCCCCCCCGACTGGACGAGGCCCGTGCGCACCCCGTCCCGCCCGGCCAGCTGCACAGCTCGCCCGGCCACAAAGGGCCCGCCGATGGACAAGACGCCACCCCGGGCCGTCACCTCGGCCTGGCCACCGGCGCCACTTTCGGCGAGGGCAACACGCCCCCCGGCGTCGAGGCTCAGGTCGCCATTGGCCACCACACGACCGCTGCTGAGGAGATCGCCTGAGGTATCGATGCGCAAGCTCCCGCCCACCTCGACCCGGACAGGCAGCACCAGGCTGGCGGCCACGATGGCCCCGTCACCCGCGACCATCACGTCGCCACCAAGGACAGCCCGGCCGGCGGCCAGATCGAGGGTCCCAGCCGACACCCCGCCGACAATGTCCAGTGCCTGGCCGGCATGCAGGCGCACCAGACCGCCTGCATTGACGTGGCCGGCAGCACGAATATCCGTCGCCACGTCCACCGAGAGGTTTCCCCCCACCGTCACATCCCCACCCAACCCCACCGACCCGGTTGCCGAGAGACGGGTGTTGCCGCTGACGGAGACAACCCCGGGCGCCACCAGATCACCCGCCACCGCCAGAGCCAGGTCACCACGAATCTGGAGGTCCCGCCCCCCGTCGCCAAGGACCAGCGAACGGGCATCGATCTGCGTTTCACTCGCCGTCACCCCCGCCCCCAGGCGCACCTGATCGGCATTCACACTGGCCCGGCCACCGGCCGTGAGCGGGGCGAGGATCTCGACCGCATCCGCCGCAGACAGGCTGGCGGAGCCGGTCACCGTGCTTGCAGCCCGCAGGACAGCCCGCCCTCCGGCCTGGACGGAGAGGTCGCCGCCGCTCGCCGTCGCCCCTTCCATGTTCAGGTTGCCCACCGCATCCAGGGTGATGGACTGGCGCGCCACCAGCTCGCCCAGGCTCAGATCGCCCGCGCTGCGGACCACCAGCCCCAGGCTGTCGGCCAGCAAGGGGCCGGCCATGCGCACGCCGACACCCTGGTCGGTGGACACGACGCGGATCTGGCTGCTGCTCATGGCGCCAAAGGCCGTGCCGTCGATGGCGAAGCTGCCCGACGGAACGGAAGCGGCCTGCCCCGGAGTCAGGTTCTCGAACTGCCCCGCCTTCTCGGCCACCCGTCCGGCGCCCGCCAGCACGGTGATTCCGGCAAGTTCGGGGTTGAGGTAATGGGCCCGCACTGGCCCGTCCAGCTGGATACCGGCGGCCACCAGTTCGACCTTCCCGACCGTCCCTTCCAGGCCATGCCCTTCGACACGCACCTGCCCCTCAAGCACATCGAAGCCGACACCCGTGGCGCCGGCGAAGCTGCCAGGGTTGCCTGTCGCGTCGAGCCACACCGGCGTGCCGGTGGAAAGCATGAAGCGCGGGCTGTTCACCGTGCCGCAGCCGGCACAGGTAACACCGTTGGGATTGGCCACGATGACCGCCGCCGGCACGCCGAACACTTCGATCGACCCGGCCAGGCGCGATGCCGCCCCCGGGGCCACCACCTCATTGACGATCACGCTGGCGCCAGCCCCACCCGCCAGATTCGGATTGGCCGCCACACTCCCCCCCAGCAGGGTCGTACCCGCCTGGCTGCTGTTGTTGAGGACCACACCTTCCGGGTCCACGTCGAAACGCTGGTAACGGTTGTAGGACGTGCCGCCCGCGTTGGGACGGGTAATATCCACCACGGGCACGCCGGTCGTGGTCTGACCGATGCCGGGCCGGAAGGCGATGGGGCCATTGGGATCGGCGATAGGCGCCGCGTAGGCGCCACCCGGCAGGAGGCAGCCCGAACCGAAGACGACCAGCAGGATGCGCGCGGTGATCCGGCGCCACGGGGAGACACACGACATGTCGTCATCGGCAGGCAGGGGCGCGCGCATGGGCAGATCTCTCAGAAGAACAGGGTCAGGGACAGGTTGAGGCGGAAGGCCGTATCGGGCATGTCCGACGGATGGACGACGGGCTTGCCGGCAATCAGCTCGACGTTGCCGGCGCGGGTAGCCGCCCGCAGCCCGAGGCCGGCCGACATGAGGGTGGCGGCACGCCCGCTGGCGAGGGTCCGGACATAGCCGGCGTCCCAGAAGGCAAAGGGTTCCAGGTGCATGCCGGCGGGAGCGGCAGCCAGGCTGCGGGCGAGCTCGGTGCGCCAGTAGCCGCCCCTGTCGCCCCCAGCCGCAGACTCGGCAAAGCCCCGCACGCTGGCCACGCCACCCACGAAGATCTGCTCCGACGAGAACAGGGGCACCCCGCTCCACTGCCACGCACCGTTGCCGCGCAGGCTCCAGTTGCCGGGCAGGTAGAGCACCACGCTGCCCGACACATCCAGCTTGCCGAAGCGGGCGCGGGCGGCAGGGCCACTTCCCGCCCCGGCATCACCCATGGCGCCGAGGGCATCCAGCCCCCGGGAGAAGCCCGCATCGACAATCCATTGGCCGGCGCCTTCGGGGGACTCAAAGCGGGTCAGGCGGTTGATGCCGGCCCGCAGCACGGTGAGCTTTTGCGGGGCAAGGGCCACGTTGTTGATCTCCCGGCGCGCCTCTCGCACGGACAGGGCCAGGTCCGCCGCCACCTTGGTGTCCCGGTCACGCAAGAGCAGCCGGTTCCACGACGCCGCGTGGTTGGTGGAACTGCCGTGGAGCAGCGCCACATTGCCGATCAGGCTCTGGTACTCGGACCAGGTGGTGAGCAGGCTGAAGGTGTTGTAGCCCCAGGGCAGGGACAGGCCGGCATTGAGCGCATTGGTCTCCAGGCTGCCTGTGTAGCCGAGATTGAGGTTCTCGTTGAGACCGAGCAGGTCACCCATCTCCAGGCCAAGACGCAAACGCCGGGAGCCGGTTGCGGGGCTGCCCTGGTTGTCGGCACCGAGCCAGGCGCGCCAGGCCGACGCAGGCGACGGATCGACGAACTCGAGCACCGAGCCCCCCGGCGTTTCCCCGGGCACGATGCGCACCTGGACCTGTCGGCCGCGCAGGCGGTTGAGCTGGTCCAGCCCCTGTTCGATATCCCGCAGTTGCAGGATGTCGCCCACCCCCATGGACAGGGCCAGACGCACGCCGGGCTCGCTGAGGGCATCCGCCTCGAGCAGCCTGCCGTTGTAGCGGACGGCTTCAATGCGTCCCGCCACAATGCGCAGACTGAGCACGCCGCTCGCCAGGTTCTGGCTCACCACATAGGCCCGGGAGGTGATCAGGCCCGCATCGATGAGGTCGGCATTGAGCCCCTGCAGCAGCAGGCCGATGCGCACGGTACCCAGCTCAAGGCCGGTGAATGGCCGTAGCCGGCGCGCCAGGACACCGGCCGGCAACAGATCCTCGCCCTGCAGTTCGATGCGCTCGATACGGAACATGGGCACGGTTTCGGCCACCTCGGCCGGATCCAGCCCCACCGCGGCCGGGGCGACGGGCTGCTCGATGCGTGGCGTGGTCTGGCGCAACAGGCGCTCCCGCTCCCGTTCCATCTCCTCACGCAGGATGCGGTCGCCCTGGTCCTGACGCGGCGGCGCCGGCGGCAGCTGGGCATGGGCAGCCGTCCCGGCCAGCGCAAGGGCCGAGGCCAGGGCCAGGCGCCGTAACGGATCAGCGCCAGATGGCACTGAAAACCCCCAGGTGGCTGGTCAGCTCAACCGGATCGCGACCCGGTACCCGCTCCACGGTGATAACCCCGTCGATGCCCTGACTCGCGAAAAAGAAACCACGGTCCTGGATGGCCTGGCCGCTCAGGCTCAAGCGGCCCGCCTGGGCGGTGAAGCCACCGCCCTGATCGATGGCATACAGGCCGGCCCAGCGGTCACCAAAGAAGGCGCGCAATCCATCCTCGCGGCTCAGCGCCACATGCACCGGCACACCCCGCGCCTTGATGCGGGGCGCGTCGAGATGCATGTCGCGGGCCGCATGGACAAGGCCACCTTCATTCACCAGACGTTCGCCGGCCTTGATGCGCACATCCTGACTGGCCAGGATCTGCCCACCGACCAGGTTCTCGCTGACCTCCACCGTCCGGCGGCAGAACAGGAGATTGCAGGACTCCCGCAGGGTGAGGCCCCCGGTGAGCCAGGCGCGGTTGAGTATCTCGCCGCCCACGTCGAGCACCACATCACCCTTGTTGGCGAAAAGGCTTCCGCCCAGGTTGTGCATCTGCCCGGCCGTGACGCTCAACTGGCCGTCTGCCACCCAGTAGGCCGTGTGCACCGGATCTGCCAACACACCGTTATCGATGGTCATGGTGTGACTCTCGCGGGGCAGGCCGAGCCAGTTGTGCTCATCCCTGGACGACACGCTGCGGCCACTTCCCGCGACGAAGACCGACTCGTTCAGCGCAGTCCCCCCAGCCCGCAGGGTCAGGGCGCCGTTGGAGACAATCCGCCCGTTGACGTTGCGGATGTCGCCCCCCGCCTCCAGCAGCACATCGTCGGCGGCGCCGAAGATCACCGCACCGGTGCCACCTGCGGGCGTCTGGTTAACGATGTCTGCACCGGCGACGATGCGCAGCGCTGCCGGCGCCGCCCCCTCCGCAGGGTTGCGGGCCGCACCGGAAAGACTGCCGCCCAGATTGCTCAGGCTGCCACTCACCTGGATATCCAGACTTCCGGATGCCGCGATCGACGGTGCGCCGCCCTCTGCGGCCTGCTCCTGGAGCACCGCTCCGGCCCGGATGCGAATGTCACCGGCCGCCTCGATGCGCCC
Source organism: Zoogloea oleivorans (assembly GCF_008107625.1). Taxonomy (GTDB): domain Bacteria; phylum Pseudomonadota; class Gammaproteobacteria; order Burkholderiales; family Rhodocyclaceae; genus Zoogloea; species Zoogloea oleivorans. Next base: position 129,676 of record NZ_SDKK01000003.1, on the reverse strand, counting down.
CCCCTTCTGCGCCAGCAGGCCGGTGCTGTCGATCACGAAATCACCCGACGCGGCCTGCAGATGACCCGCGTTGCGCACACCTGCACCGGCATCGGTGACCAGCAGTTCAATCCGCCCTGACGTGATCCGGGCCTGGGCCGCGAGATCGATGACGATGCCCTGGCCCGCCGATTTTCCCGGAGTGTAGTAGGCCCAGGGGGTCAGGTTATCGGTAGGCGAGGCCGCCGTATCGAAGAGCACACTGGCCTCGCCCGCCACCAGACGCAGCAGGGCAGTGGGCGAGCTGTAGGCATTGACGAGGGGGCCGGCCACATCGATGCGCCGGGCCAGCAGCTCGAGCCGGATCAGATCGGCAGCGAGACCGTCGGGCCCAATGCTGATGGCACCGCTCCCCGAGGTGGCGGAAACATAGGTCTGGACGCCATTGCCGACGGTCTGCTTTTCCAGCGCAACGCTGCCCGCCACCAGGGCCACGCTGCCGAAGTTGATGAAGCTCCCGCCATTGACGGCGAGTCCGTTGGGATTGGCGAGGATCAGGTTGGCACGGGGGCCGTCCACCGACACCGGCCCTTCGATCACGGACGGCTGGGACGAGCGGACCTCCGCCACGATGGTGCGGGCGCCAGCCTCCTGATTCTGGAACGCAGCGCCCGCACGATTCACGTCAAAGCGCGAGAAGACGTTGTGGGAGACGCCACCGGCCGGCGGCGCCAGATGGATCAGGGTCTTGCCAGAAGGCTCGGTGAGCACGGCCGTTGCGGTACGTCCATCAGGGACGACATCGGCCAAGGCGCAAAGGGGAAACAGGGCGCCCACCAGGCCCCGAAAAAGTCTATTTGGCATAAACCTGAACAAAAACACACCAGGTCGCCATTAAGACATTTATTTAAATGCCATACACACTAGACACAAAAATTTACACAACATCAATTCATTTTGAATTATCCGAAATTAGTACAGATCGCCACAACTACTTCTGCACCCACCCCCCGCACACCGGAAAAACCTGCCCCACGAAACAGTTGGCAGCATCGCTGCACAGGTAGGCGGCAAACTCCGCGTCCTCGCTGGCGCTCACCAGACGGCCGAGGGGTACCTCGCGTTTCAGGCGCTCCTGGAAGCGCGGGTTGGCCTGCACCTCCGGCGGGAAGTAGGTTGGGTTGTCCACGAAGTTCTGGGCGATGGCATTGACCTGCACGTTGTGAGCGGCCACCTCGACCCCCAGGGACTGGACATAGGCCAGCTGGGCCCCGCGGGCCGCGCTGTAGGTGGTGGCCCCCCTGATGCCGCGCAGGGCCGAGGCGCTGCCCATGACCAGGATCTTGCCGGCACGCCGCGCGATCATGGGGGGCAGCACGGCACGGCACAGACGCGGCAGGGGGTCGACAAGGGCGGCAAAGACCTTGCGCCATTCGGCCTCGTCCACCTCGGTAGCGGCGGTTGTCGGACTGGGGATGGCTAGGTTGGCAACGAGGACGTCAACCTGGCCCGATGCCGCAACAAGGGCGGCGGGGGCCTGCGGGTCGAGCAGCGCATCGGTGCTCGACATCACGGTGGCACCGCGGCGGGCGAGCACCTCACACAGCACGGGGCCCATGAAGGCGTCCGCGTGGGTGACCAGGATGCGTTTGCCCTGAAGGGAAAGCTCGGCCATTTTCTTGTCTCCTCTGACTGGTGGCGCCCCGCTGGCTACCAGCGACAGGCAGGACTTGAAATTTTGCGGCGTCAGCCTTATATCTGTATATCCATATAGCACCCACAGATAGCAGGCGCTCCCCCAATCCGTGCTCGGCAGCCCGGAACCAGCCTACGAAAAGAGTTGTGGCGCGTCCATTCAGTAAAGACCCTTCACGCAGCCACCGCCTCACGGCATCGCCCCTTCGTGCACAATGTAGCCCTCTGCGGCAGCCACCCTGAACATGCCCCACTTCCCCCGCAGCATCGCCCACCTGGACATGGACGCTTTTTATGCGTCAGTGGAGCTGCTGCGCTATCCACACCTGCGCGGCCAGCCAGTGGTGGTGGGCGGTCGACGCGCGACGGCAAACGAGTCGGGGCAAAATTTTCCGCGCCTGCGCGACTACGTCGGCCGCGGAGTGATCACCACGTCCTCCTACGAAGCACGGGCGCTCGGCGTGCATTCGGGCATGGGCCTGATGAAAGCGGCCCAGCTGGCGCCCGACGCCCTGCTGCTGCCCGCCGATTTCGACTCCTACCGCCATTACTCGCGCCTCTTCAAGGCCGCCGTGCGCGAGATTGCGCCGGAGGTGGAAGACCGCGGCATCGACGAGATCTACATCGACCTCACCGCCCTCAACCCCGACGGCAGCTGCGACGGCGCGCGGGCCGTTGCGCTGCACCTGCAACAGGCAGTAATGGGTGCCACCGGGCTGTCGTGCTCCCTCGGCGTGGCGCCCAACAAGCTCCTCGCCAAGCTGTGCTCCGACCTCGAAAAACCGGCCGGCATCGCCGTGGTGCCGGCGGACGACATTCCCGCCCGCATCTGGCCGCTGCCGGCCAAGCGCATCAACGGCATCGGCCCCAAGGCGGCGGCACGGCTCGACACGCTGGGCATCCATACCATCGGCGAACTCGCCGCGGCCGCGCCCGAGTGGCTGCAGGAACACTTCGGCGAGCGCTACGGCATCTGGCTGCACCGGGCCGCCCACGGCGACGACGAACGCCCGGTGGTCACCTACAGCGAACCCAAGAGCCTGTCCCGCGAAACCACTTTCGAGCGCGACCTGCACCCGCAGCAGGACAAGTCCGAACTGTCCGGCCACTTCACGCGCCTGTGCGAACAGCTCGCCCAGGACCTCGCCCGCAAGGGCTACGTGGGCAAGACCATCGGCCTCAAGCTGCGCTTCGACAACTTCCACACCGTCACCCGCGACCAGACCCTGCCGGCCCCCACGGGCGAAGCCGCAGCGATCCGCCGCGCCGCCGGCGAATGCGCCAGGCGCGTGCTGCTCGACCGGCGCATCCGCCTGCTCGGCGTGCGCGTGGCCAGCCTGAGCCGCCGCGACGCCATCCCCGAACACACAGCGCCGAAGCCTATCCAGGCCGAACTCTTCGCCTGACAATGACGCCCAAAAACAGCCCCGACAAATCCCGTTCCTGTGGGTCGGACTTCAGTCCGACAACACCGCTTCAGCCCGCGCTGTCGGACTGAAGTCCGACCCACAGAAAAAAGAAAACCGCTTTCCAGGAGACTCCACATGCCCCACCCGAACCTCGAACCGGCCATCCCCAATGCCGTGGAACCCTGGCGCCAGAACCTGCGCGGCGAGCAGGATGCCCTCTTGCGCGGCCCGCGCGCCGACTGGTGGTGGACCGGCCTGGCCCCGGCCAGCTGTCCGGGCCTGCAGGCCGACGGCAGCCTCACCGCCCTGCCGCAACCCAACCTGGCCACCTGTACGCGTGAGTCGGTACTGGCCGCCTTCGACAACTGCTGGACGCTGACCGAGGTGCTGTTCGCCGGCCTGCAAGGGGAGGAAGCCTTCTTCCGCCCGCCCTACCACCACCTGCGTCACCCGATGCTGTTCTACTACTGCCATCCGGCGGCGCTGTACATCAACAAGCTGCGGGTCGCCGGCCTCATCGACAACCCGCTCAACCCCTACTTCGAGCGCATCTTCGAAACCGGCGTGGATGAAATGCGCTGGGACGACATGTCCAAGAACGAGATGCTGTGGCCCAGCTTTGGCGAGGCCCACAGCTACCGGCAGCAGGTGTACATCACCGTCCGCCAGCTCATCGAAACCCACCCCGACCTCGCCGACGGCCACGCCCCGATCACCCAGAGCCATCCCCTGTGGGCGCTCTTCATGGGCTTCGACCACGAGCGCATCCACCTGGAAACCTCCTCGGTGCTGATCCGCGAGCTGCCGCTGGAACTGGTCGGCCGCCCCGCCGCCTGGCCGGCCCTGCACCCCAGCGCACAAACCGGCGCCTCGGCCGCCTTTCCGCCCAGGGCCGGGCAGGACTATCCGCAAACGCGCCTCCTCGACATCTCCGCCAGCCAGGTGAAGATCGGCAAGCCGGCCAACTGGCCGAGCTTCGGCTGGGACAACGAATACGGCGAGCGCCGCGCCTCGGTGCAGGGCTTCCGGGTCGACAACCAGCTGGTCAGCAACGGCGCCTTCCTCGAATTCATCCAGAGTGGTGGCTACCTCGAACAACAGTGGTGGAGCGAAGCCGGCTGGGAATGGCGCGGCTTCCGCAACAGCAAGTGGCCCTGTTTCTGGGTCCCGGAAGGCCCCGCCGGCCTGCACCAGTACCGCCTGCGCACGCTTTTTGAAACCATCGCCATGCCGTGGAACTGGCCCGCTGAGGTCAACGCCCACGAAGCCGCCGCCTTCTGCGCCTGGCGCAGCGCCCGCGACGGCGTGCCCTGTCGATTGCCCACCGAGGCCGAGCACCACGCCCTGCGCGACGCCGCGTGGGCCGACACCAACCCGCCCTTCCACGTCGATGGCGCCACCCTGGGCCGCGAAAGCGGTTGGAACAGCCAGCTCGCCCACGGCTCCCCGTGGCCGGTGGATGCCGGGCGCCCCAGCCTTGCCGGCGCCCACGACGTCTTCGGCAACCTGTGGCAATGGCACGGCGACGACTTCAACCCGCTGCCGGGCAGCAAGGTCCATCCCCTCTACGACGACTTTTCCACCCCCTGTTACGACGGCCAGCACCAGATGATCCTCGGTGGCTCGTGGATATCCTGTGGTGACGAAGCCGGCGTGTGGGCACGCTTTCACTTCCGCCCGCATTTCTACCAGCACGCCGGCTTTCGCGTCGTGCAGGCCGCCCACGACGGCGGCGTGGTGAAGCTCAACGCCGCCGACGCCGGCCGCCAGGTTTACGAGGACGAAAAGATGGTCGATGACTACATGCTCCTCCACCACGGCGAGCCGCAAACCCAGATGCCCTGGCCCGGCGGCCCGCAGCGCACCACCGCCTTCCCGCAGCGCTGTGCCGACTGGCTGCTGGACGGCGCCAAGAGCTGGTCCACCGGCACGGCCCGCGCGCTGGACATCGGCTGTGCGGTGGGCGGTTCGAGCTTCGAACTGGCCCGCGGTTACGGTGAAGTGCTCGGCGTGGATCTGTCCCGCGCCTTCATCGACGCCGCCAATGTGCTGCAGAAGGACGGCACCCGCCCCTTCTTCCGGCGCGACGAAGGCGATCTCGGCCAGACCATCACCGCCCGCATCGACCCGTCCATCGCACGCAGCCGCGTCAGCTTCCGTCAGGCTGACGCCTGTTCGCTACCGGCCGAGCTGGTGGACTTCGACGCGGTGCTGATGGCCAACCTGCTGTGCCGCCTGCCCAGCCCCAAGTCCCTCCTCGGCCGTCTCGGCGGCGAGCGCGGGCTGGTCAAGGTGGGTGGCCTGCTGGCCCTGTTCTCGCCCTATTCGTGGCTGGCGCAATTCACCCCGAAGGAGGCCTGGCTCGGCGGTTTTGAGCAGGACGGCCAGCCAGTGAAAAGCTCCGACGCCCTCAAGGCCTACCTGCAGGACGAGGGCTTCGTGCTGCTGCGCGAGGAAGAGGTACCGCTGGTGATCCGCGAACACGCCCGCAAGTACCAGTTCATCGTCACCCACGGGATGCTCTGGCAGCGGGCCCGCTGAGCAGCCTTACTCGGGCAGGCTCCCGGCGCCGGCCAAACCGGCCCCAAGGGCCTGCGCCCTCAAGGTCCTGGCCAGCGTCGGGGCGCTGGCTTTCAGCTTGAGATAGGCCTCTGAGGCAGCCTGACCGTTTCCCTCGACGAGGTAACTCATCGTTACCACACCAAGAGCCGGGGCAAAGGTCGGCTGTTTCACCAAAAGCACTTCGGCATGCTCGCGAGCCTTTTTTGGCAGACGCGCTCCCAGGTAGGCCTGGGCCAGGAAAAAACGTGCGTCGGACGCTGCCGGCGCCAGTGTCAGGGCCTTTTCCAGCGACTGGATGGCACGCCCCAGGTTACGGCTGCGCAACTGCACCTCACCAAGATTGATCCAGCCATTCGACAGACCGGGATCGAGCCGGACCGCGGTTTCCAGCGCATCAACCGCCTCGGGCAGACGGCCCAGCTTCATCAGGGCGTACCCCTTGCCACTCCAGGCATGCACGTTGACCGGATCGATCTCCAGCGCCCGGATCTCATAGCCCAATGCAGCCGCAATGTCCCCCTTCGCCCCCTGGGCCCTGGCCATGGTCAGGCACATCCGGAGCAACTTCGGGTCCATCGCTTCGGCCTTGCTCAGGATCTTCAACGCCTCATCCACACTCCCCATCCCGATCATGGCCTCGGCCCACGAAACCAGCTCGTCGGGGTTCATGCTGACCAGACCGTCCAGTTTCTGGAAGGCCATGCCGGCCTCCCGAGGCTTCCCGAGCGCGAGGTGGGTCAAGGCCGCCATCCGCCAGCCCTGCGCACTCTGCGGATCCAGCTCGATGGCCTGCCGCGCGTCATCAAGGGCCGGCTGCAGACGTTTGAGTTCAAGCCGCGCACCGGCCCGGTTGGTCAGGTTGTCGGCACTCCGCGGCGCCAGTTGCAGCGCCTTGTCGAACGCGCTCTCCGCCTCCTGGAAGCGCCCCAGTCGCATCAGTACCGCGCCCAGCCCGGTCCACGCCTCCGCCGCCTCCGGCAGCAGGGCCACCGCCTTGCGCATGGCCTCTTCGGCAGGCCCCAGGCGCCCCCGATTCAGTTCACCAAGGCCCATCAACAGCTGCGTCTTGCCGGTGTTGCCGCTGGCCACCTCCTGAGCCTGTGCCAGCCGGGCCGCCTCCTCCACCTTGCCCGACTTGGCGTACAACTCCGCCAGACGCTGTCGAGCCCTCACATCGGCGTCACCCAGCCTCAGCGCCGTGGCCAGGGCCCGGGACGCCTCAACCGGGTTGCCCAGGCTGTCCTCCACCAGGCCGAGAAAGCGCCATGCCTCGCTGCGTCGAGGCCAGCGCCGGATCGACTCCCTGATGTGCTCCCGTGCCTCCGTCAGACGGCCTGCATCGCGGTACCAGTGGGCGCGCAGAAAAACCGAGTCGGAACTGAAGGGATAACGGCTGTCGAGCGCCTTCAGTGCCTGCTCTGCCGCCTCACGAGCACCGCGGAGATACAGCAGATCCGCCAGTTGCAGCCACGCCGGCGCGTAGTTCTCATCAAGTTCGAGGGCGCGCCGCACGCTGACCTCCGCCTCGTCCAGCCGCTTGAGGCCCTGCAGGGCGGTACCGAGTGTGGCGGCCGCAACGGCAGAGCGGGGCTGGCTCACCGACCAGGCACGGGCATGCATTTCCAGGTCAGCCCACCTGGCGGCACGCCTCAGGGCATCGGCGTCGGCGATCCACGGTTTTTCCGGGGCAGGCAGGCGTAATTCGGCGGGGGGCGCGTCACCATTCGCCAGAATGCCAGCCACGCTGTCGGCCGAAAGAATCATGTTGAAGTTCTGACCTGTTCCAAGCACTGCCTTGGTGACGCCCACCAGCAGCCCTTCCCGGTCGAACAGCCCCCCGCCGCTCGATCCCGGCGACTGGGGCGCCGTGGCGACGAGGTACGGATGGGGCTGTTTCTGCTCGGCGGTCGCCACCAGCCCGGCGCTGACGGCCAGGCCGAAGCCAAGGGGGTTGCCCACAGCGAAGACCGGCTCGCCAACCGCCAGGCTGGAGCCCGGACGCAGCTTGACCGATGGCGCATCAAGCCCGTTCACCGTCAGCAGGCACAAGTCGAGGGCCGCTTTCTGGCGCACCCACTTGCCCTCCAGTTCGGCCTGACCGACAAGGACACGAATGATGGAGGCATTACGGATCACGTGGCAGTTGGTTACCACCTGACCCTTGCCGACCACCACACCACTGCCCTGGGCCTCCACGACGCCCTTGTCGTCCTCCGTCTTGATGGTGACCACGGAACCTGAAACCCTGGCAAAGACACGCTGGGCATCGCCCGGTTCGCCGGCGGCCAGACCCAACCCGGTCCAGCCCATCACGCTCAGGGAGACGCACAGAAAACGGGCTTTCATCTGGCGTTCTCCTCATAGGGGTAAAGGGTGTTCCGGTAGGCCTGCTCGGCGGCAGTACCATCGATGCCACGCAGCTTTTCGTACGCGCTGTGTGCCGCCTCCCGACGCCCCAGGGCCTGGCAGGCTTCGATCAGAGCCATCCACACCTTGGCCTGTGCCGGGTCGAGTTGCAGGGAGCGTTCCAGGGCCGGCACGGCATCGGCCGACCGCCCCAGGATGGCCAGCGTGAAGCCCTTCTGCCGCCAGTGGCTGGCCTCCTCGGGCATCCTCGCGACGAGTCTCTCAAAAATCGTCAGCGCTTCGGCCGGGCGGCCGGCATCCTTCAGCACGACGCCAAGCTGGTAGTCCCATGCGCTTTCAGACGGGTTAAGCGCTTGGGCGGACTGGAAGGCAGCGATGGCCTCCGGGTAGTTTTTCAGCCCGTAAAACGCGTTGCCGATGCCGGCCCAGGCCCGGTCTTTGGCCTCTGACGAGCGCGCGAGGCTCGCCCGATAAGCCTGCATCGCCGCTTCCGGACGCTCCAGACGGGCCAGGGCATAGCCCCGCCAGAACCAGGCGATGGCGGAGTCCCGATCCTTTTCCGGCAGCTGCTCGAGCACCGAATAGGCACGTTCCGCCTTACCCGCGCTCAGGTAGGCCTGCACCAGGCCCAAGCGTGGTCCCGGAGCGTCCGGGTAGAGCCCGGCGATCCGCGACCAGATCGCAATCGCCGTCGCATGATCGCCACGCAACTGGGCCAGTGCCGCCAGCCCCTGATAAGCCTCCATCAACCAGGGGTCCAGATCGATGGCCTCCCGGTAGGATGCCTCCGCCTCCTTGTGGAGGCCGGATGAATGCTGCGCGCGGGCCAGCAGCCAGCGGGCCGGGGCGTATTCGCGATGGGCGGCAGCGAGCACCTTCGCCAGTTCAAGCGCTTCCTTGACCTGACCACCGGCCAGCAACACATAGCCCAGCCCGGCTCCCGTTTCGGCATGACTCGGGTTGATCCGCCACAGGGCACGCCAGGCGAGCAGCTCCTTGTCGCGATGATTGAGCCCCCGTGCCGCCGATACGGAAAAGCGCCAGGCATCCAGACTATCGGGTTGATCGCGGGCCCACTCGGTCGCCAGGACGTCCAGCTCGCTCCATTGTCCCTGCTGCTGCAACGCCCTCGCCGCATCGTAGCGCTGCAGGATTTCGGCGCTATCGGCCGCGCGCTTCTCGATGTCGCCGACCCATTCGGCAAGCGAAGCGAAATTGACGTTCTGTCCGTCCCTGCGCCGGTAATCGATAATGCCGATGAGGGAACCGGTGTCATCGACCAGCGCTCCGCCCTCGGAGCCCGGCGAGATCGGCGCAGTAAACTGGATGTAATCGCCCGCCGGGTAATGCCGCACCCCCGACACAACACCTTCCGAGATACCCACTCCCAGCCCCAGCGCATTGGAAATGGCGAACACCCGGGAACCCGGCACAGGCATGCGCCGCGGCAACACCGCCCCCGCCGCGGTCGCCCCATCCACCTGGATCAGGCACAGGTTGCGCTCCCGGTCGCGGGCGGCAATCCGGCCCTCCATCACCTGCGCCTTGAGCGTCACGCGAACCGCAGCAGCGCCATCCAGCACCTCGCACACCGAAACAAAGCGCCCCGTGCCCACCTGCGTGGCGGAATAGCTGCCGACCTGCCGGCCACCGGCATCGAGCACTTCCAGCACAGCAACCGATGGCGAAAATGCAGCAAAGACCTCTTGCGCCGTCAGGGCCTGGCCGGGCTGCGCCACCACCAGCAGGCCCAGAGCGACAAACAGGGAGAGGGGAAACGGACAGGACATCACAGCCTCCGGCTGACAGCAAGAACACGTCAGCCGGATTCTACAAGGCGCACGCCACATTACGCCGATCGAATACCGCCAACCCCATTGCCGCGAGTTGGCCTGCGGCACATCAGCGGGCCGTCACCCAACCCGATTTTCGTCCAGCTCCGCGTGAATCCATTCCACAAAGGTCTTGACCCGCGCCGGCAACAGCCGGGCGTGGGGATAGACCACGTGGATGGGCCGCGGCGGCGGCTCGAAATCCTCCAGCACCACCTGCAGGCGCCCGGCCGCCAGGTGGGCCGCCACCTGGTAGGACAGAAAGGTGCCGAAGCCCAGCCCGGCCAGGCAGGCCTCGATGGCCGGCGCCACGTGGTTGAATTCCAGCCGGCCCTTCACCGGCACGCTGAAGGGCCGGCCCTTTTCGTCGAAGCGCCACCACGCGCCGCTGGTGGACACGAAACCAATGCAGTCCGCCTGTAGTAGATCCTTCGGGTGTGCCGGCAAGGGATGACTACGCAGGTAATCCGGGCTGGCCACCACCATCCGCCGCACCTCGCCCACCGGCCGGGCGACCAGCGATGAGTCCTCCAGCGGGCCGATGCGGATGCCCACGTCGATGCCCTCCTCCAGCAGGTTCACCACCCGGTCGAAGAGCAGCACGCGGCAGTGCACCTTGTCGTAGCGCTGCACGAAGCGCGTCACCGCCGGCGCCACGTGCATCTGGCCGAAGAGCACCGGCGCAGTAATGGTGAGCTGGCCGGAAGGCTCGCCGGCTTCGTCCTTCAGCGCCGCTTCCGCATCGTTCAGCGCGGCCAGCAGGTTGCGGCAGCTTTCCAGGTAATGGCGGCCCTCGTCGGTCAACGCGATGCGCCGGGTGGTGCGATTGAAGAGACGCACGCCCAATTCCACCTCCAGCGCCGCAAGGCTGCGCACCACCGCCGGCAGCGAGGCGCCGAGGCTGCGCGCCGCGGCGCTCAGGCTGCCGGCCTCGGCAATCTGCACAAAGGTGGCCATGGCCTTCAGTTTATCCACGGGCAATTACTCCACAAAACGCAGCAGTGATATCCGGAACACACCATTTATCCATAAGCCGGATTAAACCACACTGCATTCCGTCACCTCCCCTCCCCCGAAAGGACTGCCATGAACGCCCCCGCCCAGCCCATCAAGTTCCACCGCTTCACGCTTTCCGGCCACAGCCACCGGGCCGAACTCTTCCTGTCGCTGCTCGGTCTGCCGGTCGAGCCCATCGACGTGGACCTGGCTGGCGGCGAGCAGAAAAGCCCGGCCTACCTGGCCATGAACAGCTTCGGCCAGGTGCCGGTGATCCAGGACGGCGACGTGACCGTGGCGGATTCCAACGCCATCCTCGTCTATCTGGCCAGCCGCTACGGCAGCGAAACCTGGCTGCCCCGCGACCCGGCCGGGGCCGCCCAGGTGCAGCGCTGGCTGTCGGTGGCCGCCGGGCAGGTGGCCTACGGGCCGTGTGCGGCGCGCCTCGTCACGGTCTTCAAGGCCACCTTCAACCCGGACGAGGTCATCGCCCGCGCCCACGCCCTGTTCGCCATCATGGAGAAGGAACTGGCCGCCAGCCCCTTCCTGGTCGGCGAGCACGCCACCATTGCCGACGTGGCCAACTACACCTACATCGCCCACGCGCCGGAGGGCAACGTGTCGCTCGACGCCTACCCGGCCATCCGCGCCTGGCTGGCCCGTGTCGAAGCCCTGCCCGGTTTCGTGCCGATGCCGAAGACGGCCATCGGTCTGGCGGCGTAATCATCATGAACACCCCGGCCTTCCACGCCGGCGAGCGGGCCCTGCAGGCCCGCGCCGGCAGTCTCGAACGGCTCGCCGAAGTGGGCGCGCGGGTGATCCGGCCAGCCATGCCGGATCAGCACCGGGCCTTTTTCGCGCAGCTCCCTTTCATTGTCACCGGCAGCGTGGATGGCGCCGGCCAGCCGTGGGCGTCCGTGCTGGCCGGCCCGCCGGGCTTCGTGACGGCCCCGGCGCCGAACCAGCTGCGCATTGACGCCCGCCCGGCAGCTGGTGATCCGCTGGCAGAAGCGCTCGCCATCGGCGCCCGCATCGGCCTCCTCGGCATCGAGCCCCACACGCGCCGCCGCAACCGGGCCAACGGACGCATCGCCACGCTGGGCGATGGGGGTTTCGATGTGCGGGTTCTGCAAAGCTTCGGCAACTGCCCGAAGTACATCCGGGCACGGCAAGCCGAGTTCGTCGCCAACGGGACGGCGCCCGGCCCGATCCGGCACACGCCCGGCCTGAGCGATACCGACCGCCGCCTGATCGGCGCCGCCGACACTTTCTTCATCGCCAGCGCCTACCCGGCGGCAGCCGACGACCCGGACCCGGCCCACGGTGTGGATGTCTCCCACCGGGGCGGCACGCCGGGCTTCGTGCGCGTCGACGGCGACACCCTGACCGTCCCCGACCTGGCCGGCAACGCTTACTTCAACACCCTCGGCAACCTGCTGCTCAACCCCCGCGCCGGGCTGCTCTTCATCGACTTTGAAAGCGGCGCACTGCTGTGGCTGGCCGCCAATGCCGAGATCATCCACGACGGCCCCGAACTGGCCGGCTTTGCCGGCGCCCAGCGCCTGCTCCGCCTGCAGGTACGCGAAGCCCGCCACCAGCCGGCGGCCCTGCCTCTGCGCTGGCACGCCGGGGAATGAGCCTGAAGGCGCCTATTCCTCAAGCAGGCTGCGCAGCATCCAGGCGGTCTTCTCATGCACTTCCAGGCGCTGGGTGATGAGGTCGGCGGTCGGCTGGTCGTGGGCGCCTTCCAGCAGCGGGAAGAGGCCGCGAGCGGTACGCGCGGTCGCCTCCTGCGCAGCAACAAGCAGGCGGATCATGTCCTTCGCCGCCGGCACACCTTCCGGCTCCTCGATGGAGGCCAGCTTGACGAACTCCTTGTAGGTGCCCGGCGCCGGGTGACCCAGCGCGCGGATGCGCTCGGCGATCACGTCGAGCGCATTCCACTGCTCGGTGTACTGGCCCATGAACATCAGGTGCAGCGTATTGAACATCGGCCCCTTCACGTTCCAGTGGAAATTGTGGGTCATCAGGTACAGCGTGTAGCTGTCGGCCAGCAGATGCGACAGCCCGGCGGCAATGTCGGCCCGGTCGTCGGCCGCAATGCCGATATCCATGGCGGGGCCGGCAGATGCGCGTGCAGTTTTCATGATCGTCTCCTTTGAACAGGGGTTGAAAAGCCCGGCGCCCTGGCGGCACCGCGAGCGGGCTGGATGACTTTCATGATGAGCGTCTCGTACCGGCAGGGTCCAATTGCCTCTTTCACTGATGCCGATTGGCCTGGCCAATCAAACTAGAAGGCGGAAATTCCCGTCTGGGCTCGCCCGAGGATCAGCGCATGGATGTCATGGGTGCCTTCGTAGGTGTTCACCACCTCCAGGTTCACCATATGACGGGCCACCGGGTATTCGTCGCTGATGCCGTTGCCGCCCAGCATGTCCCGCGCGGCGCGGGCGATGTCCAGCGCCTTGCCGGCGTTGTTGCGCTTGATGAGGGAGACCATCTCGGGGCTGGCGTGATCCGCTTCCAGCAAACGCCCGACGCGCAAGGCCGCCTGCAGGCCGAGGGCAATCTCGGTCTGCATGTCGGCGAGCTTCTTCTGGATCAGCTGATTCGCCGCGAGGGGCCGGCCGAACTGGCGGCGCTGCAAGGTGTAGTCCCGCGCCGCGTGCCAGCATGCTTCCGCCGCCCCCATGACGCCCCAGGCAATGCCATAGCGGGCCGCATTGAGGCAGGCAAAGGGGGCGGTGAAACCCCGGGCCAGCGGCAGCCGGTGGCTCTCCGGCACGACCACCCCGTCCATGAAGATCTGCCCGGTCACCGAGGCGCGCAGACCGATCTTGCCGTGGATGGGTCGGGTACTCAGCCCGGGCCAGCCCTTCTCCAGCAGGAAGCCGCCAAGCCGCTCGTCTTCGGTCCATGCCCACACGACGAACAGATCGGCAATGGGCGCGTGGGTGATCCAGGTCTTGCTGCCGGTCAGGAGGTAGCCACTCTCCACCCGCCGCGCCCGGGTCTGCAGGCTGGCCGGGTCTGAGCCCGCCTCCGGCTCGGTGAGGCCGAAGCAGCCGACGATCTCGCCGCGAGCCAGGCGCGGCAGCCAGGCCGCCTTCTGGGCAGCGTCGCCAAAACGGGCGATCGCCCCCATCACCAGCGAGGACTGCACTGAAAACAGCGAGCGATACCCCGAATCCACCCGCTCGATCTCCCGCGCCAGCAAGCCGTAGGCAACGTAGCCCACCCCGGCACAACCGTAGCCGCTGATCGTCGGGCCAAGGAGGCCGAGATCCCCCATCTCGCGGAAAATCGCCCGGTCAGTACGCTCCTCGCGGAAGGCCTGGCAAATGCGCGGGGCGAGGCTGGCCCGGCAGTAGTCGCGGGCCGTGTCGCGAATCTGACGCTCCTCGGCGACGAGCTGGTCATCGAGGCGTAACGGGTCATCCCAGGTGAAGGCGGGCATGATGTCAGACGAAGCGCACGCCTTGGGCCAGGGGCAAATCACCGGAATAGTTGATGGTGTTGGTGGCACGCCGCATGTAGGCCCGCCAGGCGTCGGAGCCTGCCTCGCGACCGCCGCCGGAATCCTTCTCGCCACCAAAGGCGCCGCCGATCTCGGCGCCGGACGGCCCGATGTTCACGTTGGCAATGCCGCAGTCGCTGCCACTGGCGGACAGGAAGTGCTCCATCTCCCGCAGGTCAGTGGTGAACAGGGACGAGGACAAGCCCTGGCGCACCGCGTTATGGGCGGCAATGGCCGCATCCAGGTTGCGGTAGCGCAACACATACAGGATGGGGCTGAAGTTTTCCTGGCGAACCAGCGCCGTCTGGCCGGCCATTTCCACCACGGCCGGGCGCACGTAATGGCCATCCGGACAATCGGCCACCGCCACGCGCTCGCCCCCATGCACCACCCCGCCATCCGATACGGCCTGGTCAAGGGCGGCCCGGTGACTATCAAAAGCCGCCCCGTCGATGAGCGGCCCCACCAGCGTCCCGGCATCGAGGGGATTACCCACCGGCAGGCTCGCAAAGGCCGCCTGCAGACGCGCCTGAAGTTGCGCGTAGATACTCTCGTGGACGAAGAGACGGCGCAGCGTCGTACAGCGCTGCCCGGCCGTACCCGCTGCCGCAAACACGATGGCCCGCAGCGCCAGTTCAAGGTCGGCACTGGGCGCCACGATCATCCCGTTGTTGCCACCCAGTTCCAGCAGGCAGCGCCCGAAACGGCCCGCCACCCGTGGCGCAAGACTCCGCCCCATGGCGGTGGAACCGGTGGCCGACAGCAGCGCCACGTCCGGATGATCGGCCAGCGCCCGGCCCACCCGGGTCGGGCCGACCACCACCTGGCTGAGCCCGTCAGGCACCTCGCCCGCCTCCTCCATCGCCGCCTCCAGCAGGGCCTGGCAGGCCAGCGCCGTAAGCGGCGTGCGGGACGACGGTTTCCAGATCACCGGATCGCCGCACACCAGCGCCAACGCCGCATTCCACGCCCACACCGCGGCCGGAAAATTGAAGGCGGTGATGACCCCGCACACGCCGAGCGGATGCCAGGTCTCCATCATCCGGTGGCCGGGCCGCTCGCTGCTCATGGTCAGCCCGTAAAGCTGGCGCGACAACCCCACCGCAAAGTCGCACATATCGATCATCTCCTGGACCTCGCCCAGCCCCTCGGAGAGGATCTTGCCGCACTCGATGGAGATAAGCCGCCCCAAAGCCTCCTTGTGCTGGCGCAGCAGCGCGCCATAGCGGCGCACCAGATCGCCCCGCCGCGGCGCCGGTACCAGCCGCCACTGCAGGAAAGCCGTCCGCGCCCGGGATACCGCCTCATCCATGTCCACCTCACCGGACGGACAGGCACCGATAAGCCTGCCGTCAATGGGCGAATGGACAAGCAGACCACCCGAGGCAGGCTCGGGCAGACCGAAGCCATCGAACAAGCACGCAACGTCGGCGGCAAGGGAAGGGTGAAGCATGGCGGACTCCTTTCGGGCGCTGTCCGGATTGGACAACGGATCGGCCCAAAGGATCGCCGCCCCGGACGGAGATTCAAAAGCAACACCCGGAATGCGTGAAACGCCGCTAGCGGCCCCGTTGCAGGTATCGCTCAGGCCATCACGATCTCGCTTCGCGCGCGGTTTAGCAGCCAAGTCGAAAAGCGCTCGGCATCCAGCGGCTTCGAGAACAGAAAGCCCTGCCCCTGGACACATTTTATCCGCTTCAAAACCTCCACCTCCGAAGCCGTTTCTATGCCCTCGGCGACGATCTCGAGGGCAAGGCTGTCAGCCAGCGCCACGATCGCTCGCGCAATCGACTCATTCACCGGCGTGCTGTCAATATCGCGCACGAAAGACTGGTCGATCTTCAGGCGGTCAATGGGAAAGCGGCGCAGATAGCTGAGGCTTGAAAAACCGGTCCCGAAATCATCGATGGCCAGGCGGACCCCCAGGGCCTTGATTTCGGTGAGTGTCTGCAGAACAGCATCGACGTTCTTCATCAGTACGCTCTCGGTCAGCTCCAGCTCCAGAAGGCCCGGCTGGATACGATGCTCAGCCAGTTGCTCGGCGAGAAAGCCGGAAAATCCGCGCTGCCGGAACTGCAGGGCGGAGATGTTCACGGAAACAGGCAGCGACGGCAGCCCCTGATCCCGCCACGCACGAAGCTGGGCCAGCGCATTCCTGACCACCCACTCGCCCAGGGCGACGATCAGGCCGGACTCTTCGGCGACGGGAATAAACTGCAGGGGCGGAATCAATCCTCTTTCCGGATGACACCAGCGCACCAGCGCCTCGACACCCAGCACGGCGCCCCCCGCCAGTGCGACCTGCGGCTGAAAGTGCAGCAACAGCTCGTCCCGCTCTATGCCCTGGCGCAGTTCGTTTTCCAGCGACATGCTCGCCGGGTTGTACGTCCGCATTTCCGGCGAGTAACTGCGAAAACCGTTCCGGCCTACCGCCTTGGCTTCGTACATGGCCGCATCCGCCTTGCTCAGGAGGGCACCGACGCCAGCATCGTCCCGGGGATAAACCACGCTGCCGATGCTGACCGTTGCGACCAGCACATGCCCCAGCATGTCGATGGGCTCCTGCATCGACGCGATGATCCGGCGCGCAACAAGGGCAACCTGCGCGGGGTCAGTCAGGTCCTCCATGAGAATCACGAATTCATCACCGGCCAGGCGCGCCACCGTATCTACCTGCCGCGCACTGGCCTTGAGCCGCGCGACGATGCGGCGCAGCACCTCATCCCCGGCGCTGTGGCCCAGCGAGTCGTTGATCTGCTTGAATCGGTCCACGTCGATAAAGAGCAGCGCCACCAGCCGGCCCTTGCGATCCGCATCCCGGCAAGCGTGCTCCAGCCGATCGGACAGCAAGGCCCGGTTCGGGATACCGGTCAGCGCATCATAGTGAGCCAGGTAATAGAGCTCCGCCTGCTTCTGCCGGGTGATGATGCTCAGGAGATCACGACCATCCGCGACACCGGCATAACTTCCCCGCCGGCTGACCATGAAGCCGGTCACCATGTGCTGCATCCCGGCACCGATAATTATCTGTGCCGCATCCTCTACGGTGCAGCTTTCCTCCACCACAAGCGGCACATCGCACTTGTATTGCCCACAGGAGAGCAGATCAAGAATACTGCGCCGGCCGAACACATCCCGGCTGAAACGCCCACTGAAGAACTCGACAAACGACGGGCGTTCGAGCAGGGCAACAGGCTTTCCGTGATCGTCGATGACAGGCAGCGCATAGACCTCGGCATCCGCCAGGAAGCGATCAAGGACTCCCAGGCAATTAAGCTGGATTTTGACTGGCGGCAGCGGGCGCAGCAGTTGCTGAACGGTGACGGACTCGCGCAATCTTTGATTGCCTGTCACGGCAAACCCGTGCGGCGGGAGGGTGCTGAGCGAAGGGCTCTCATTCATGGTTTTCGAGGGTCAGCACCAGACGCCGGACGAGTGCGATCAGGCTGGAGCAGAACTCAGGGCGGGAGCAGGGAAGGTTCAATCCTGCCGTCTGAGTGTTACAAAACCAAGACACTCTGCGCGTCACTCACCACCCGCTCCCTTCCGGCATATACCCGATTCATAGACCCCGGGGACTGTAAGAAAAACTTCATTTGAGCCTGGCGATTCGCAGCCGATAAGCGCCTGGCAAACGGTTTGTGCATCGCACCAAACCCAAGTCAGGCCCCGCCCCCGACCGACTGGAATCACCTCCCATGAGCATCCGACACTACCTCATCATGCTGATCTCGATCACCGCAACCTTGCTGGTATCAGTCGGCATCGTTGGAGGGATCCACTTCAAGCGCAACGCCGACCTGGTTCACACCCTCACCGACGACGCCATTCCGGGCGCCCTCGCCGCCTCCGACCTGGGCGCCCGACTCAAGCAGGTGCAGATCGTCCTGACCGAAGTGGTCTATGCCCCCAGCGCGGATCTCGGCACCCGGGCCCGGGAAGAACTCCTCGCCCAGCGGGCCCTGCTCATTGAGGAACTGAAGGCCCAATACCCGATCTCCCACTCGGAGGCCGAAATCGGTCTGCTCAGGCAGGCTGAAGAAAGCCTCGGCAACTACCAGACGGCCATGGACGAAACCATCGCCCAGGCAAGCACCGGCCAGCGCGCCCTTGCCGAAGCCAGCCTGTATGCCAGCGTGGCCCAGTACCAGCAGGAACTGCAACAGATCCTGGAAACGCTGCGGATCGAAAAGCGCCGCCTGAAGGACAGCACAGTCAGCGCCGTCGAGGCAGGTTTCGCCCACACCGCGCAGGTTCTCGCCGTGGCCGGCGCGCTGACCCTGCTCGTGCTCTTTGGGCTGGTCTTCCGCCTGCACCGCAATATCGTCAGGCCGCTCCGCTCCATGGAAGGCACCATGGCCGCAATTGCCGACTCCCTCGACTTCACCCAGCGCGTCCCGGTTGCCCGCAACGATGAGATCGGCCAGTCGGTGCGCGCCTTCAACTCGCTCATCGACACCCTGCAGGCCAGTCTCGGGGAGATGATCGACATCATCCGCAACAACGAAATCGCCTCCATCGAGATGCACCAGTCGGCCGTCACCGTGGCCCGGATCGCCTCCGAGGGCAGCAGTTCCTCGAAAGCCATCCAGTCAGCGGTGCACTCCATTCAGTCGCACATCCTCGACATCGACCAGGAAACCCGCCAGGCGGGCGCAATTACCGCGGAATCCAGCCACCAGGCAACGCAGAACAGTGCCGTCATCCGCGAGAGCGCAAGCCGCATCGGCGCGCTGGCGACCCGCATCGATGACGCCTCCGACAAGGTCTTCGCCCTGGCTGGCGCCGTCGTGCAGATTGAGGGCGTGGTCTCGGAGATCCGCCAGATTGCCGACCAGACCAACCTGCTGGCCCTCAACGCGGCCATCGAGGCGGCCCGGGCCGGCGAATCCGGACGCGGCTTCGCGGTGGTTGCGGATGAAGTCCGCAAGTTGGCCGAGCGCTCGGCCGAGGCGACCAAGCTGATCAACCATCAGCTCTCCGGCATCCACGTCACCGCCCACGCGTCCACCGACCTCATGAAGCAAGTCATCACTGAGATGCGCGAGAGCACGGCGCTGGCCCGGACTGCCGGCAAAGGCATCGAAAACATCGAGGAGTCGGCCGGCAAGGTCATCGACGTGGTCGGAGAGATCACTCGTCTGGTGGACATCGGGCAATCGTCCAGTCAGGAGATCGTCAGCCAGGTGGGCATGATCGACGGCCTGCTCGACCAGGCCAACGCCGCCGCAGGCCACACCCAACGCTCAGCGGACGCCATCCGGGCCATATCGCAGGACATGGCCCGGATCGTGGACCGCTTCAAGATCGGCGTAGCAAAAGCCGCCTGCCCGGGGCTGCGAGGCACCGTTGATTTGTTCTAGGAATGTGGCTGGGCCGCCTGCAGGGATTCAAAAGCAAGACCCGGAGTGCGTGAAACGCCGGTAGCGGCTAGATTGCAGGTATCGCTCCCGGCCACGCCTGAAGAAAGCCCCGACCATGAACTTCCCGCCCCCATCCCCCGCCGCCCAGACCATCGCCGACCCGCGCTGGGCGGCCGTGCAGGCCCGCGACCCGGCGGCGGACGGGCGCTTTTTCTACGCGGTGAAGAGCACCGGCGTGTATTGCCGCCCGTCCTGCCCCTCGCGGCCGGCCCGGCCCGAGAACGTCTGCTTCTTCGACTCGGCCGAGGCCGCCGGTCAGGCCGGCTTCCGCCCCTGCCAGCGCTGCCGGCCCGACCAGCCACCGCTAGCCCAACAGCACGCCGCGCTGGTGGCCGGGCTGTGCCGCTTCATCGAAAGCGCCGACACCCCGCCCAGCCTCGCCGACCTGGCCCATCAGGCCGGCCTGAGCCGCTACCACCTGCACCGCGTGTTCAAGGCCGTCACCGGCCTCACGCCGCACGCTTACGCCGCAGCCCACCGGGCCAGCCGCCTGCGGGCCGGGCTTGCGCGGGGCGAAGGGGTGACCGAAGCCATCCTCGAGGCCGGCTACAATTCGTCGGGACGTTTCTATGAACAGGCAGACCAGCTGCTCGGCATGACCCCGACCCACTACCGCGCCGGTGGCACCGCCACCGAAATCCGCTTCGCCGTCGGCCAGTGCAGCCTCGGCGCCATCCTGGTGGCGGCCAGCCCGCGCGGCATCTGCGCAATCTCGCTGGGCGACGACCCGGAAGCCCTGGTGCGCGAAGTGCAGGACCGCTTCCCGCAGGCCACGCTGATCGGCGCCGACCCCGCCTTTGAAAGCTGGGTTGCCCGCGTGATCGGCTTCGTCGAAGCCCCGCAGCGCGGCCTCGACCTGCCTCTCGATCTGCGCGGCACCGCCTTCCAGCAGCGCGTCTGGCAGGCCCTGCAGCAGATTCCCGCCGGCGAAACCGTGAGCTACACCGAACTGGCCCGCCGCATCGGCGCCCCCACGGCCTTTCGCGCCGTGGCCAGCGCCTGCGCCGCCAACGTGCTGGCGGTGGCGATTCCCTGCCACCGGGTCGTCAAGCTGGACGGCGGCCTGTCCGGCTACCGCTGGGGCGTGGCCCGCAAGCAGGCCCTGATCGAACGGGAAGCAAAAGGATGAGCGATCTGTTTGCCGACCAGGAAGCCCCCTGGCAGGAACCCCTTGCTCCCGGTGCCGTGGTGCTGCGCGGCTTCGCCCGGGCACACGCTGACACCCTCCTCGCCGCCGTGCAGGCGGTGACCGCCGAGGCCCCTTTTCGCCACATGCTCACCCCCGGCGGCCTGCCCATGTCGGTGGCCATGAGCAATTGCGGCGCACTGGGCTGGATCACCGACCGCCAGGGCTACCGCTATTCCCCGGTCGACCCGCACAGCGGCCAGCCGTGGCCGCCGATCCCGGCGTCGTTGCTGCACTTTGCCCGGCAGGCCGCCGCCGAGGCCGGTTTTGCGGACTTCACGCCCGACGCCTGCCTGATCAACCGCTACGCCCCCGGCACCCGCATGTCCCTGCACCAGGACCGCGACGAGCGCGACTTCACCCGGCCCATCGTGTCCGTCTCTCTTGGCCTGCCCATCGTCTTCCTGTTTGGCGGCATGGAACGCAAGGACAAAGCCGCGCGCATTCCCCTTTCCCACGGCGACGTGGTGGTGTGGGGCGGGCCGGCGCGGCTGCGCTTTCACGGCGTGCTGCCGCTCAAGGACGGCCACCACCCGGCCACCGGCGATTGCCGGATCAATCTGACCTTCCGCAAGGCCGGCTGAGGTGGCCGCGCTCGCCTGCAGCGTCCCGCTGCCGCCAGACTTCCGGCCCGACGACGTGCTGGCCTTCCACGCCCGCGACACGCAGCAACTGGCCGAACGCGTTGGCCCCGACCGGATCGCCAAGGGTCTGGTGTGGAACGGGCACCCGGCGGGCCTGGAGATCGTCTTCCGCCCCGGCCATGCCGACGCAAGCCTTGCCATCGATGGGCCGCACGACAGCGCCACCGGGCAACTGGAAGCCCTCGTCCGCCATCTCCTCGGCCTCACCCAGCCGGTGGACAGCTTCGAGGCCGCCTACCGGCAGCACCCACTGCTCGGCCCCCTCATCGCCCGCCATCCCGGCCTGCGCGTGTCCCAGGCGGCAACGCCCTTCGAAGCCCTCACCTGGGCCGTCACCGGCCAGCAGATCAGCGTGCATGCGGCCCTCGCCCTGCGCCGCCGGCTGATAAGCGCCACCGGAATCATTCACAGCAACGGCCTCGCCTGCTATCCGGACGCCTTGGCGCTGGTCCGCCTGAACGAGCCCGCGCTGCACGCCGCCGGCCTCTCGCGCAGCAAGGCACAAACCCTGCTCAGCCTCGCCCGCCTCGTCGCCGAGGGCCACCTGCCCCTCGACGCCTGGCGCGACGGCACACCCGCCGATGAAATCCGCGAGCGCCTGCTGGCCGTGCGCGGCATCGGCCCGTGGACCGTCAACTACACCCTGCTGCGCGGCTTCGCCCACCTTGATGGCTCGCTGCACGGCGACGCCGCAGTGCGCCGCAAACTGCAAGCCCTGCTCGGTCAAACAGAGCGGATCACCGCCGACGAAGCCGCAACCTGGCTTGCCCCCTTCTCCCCGTGGCGCGCACTGGTCGCCGCACACCTGTGGGCCGCCCCGTGGGTCGGACTTCAGTCCGACTCGGCGGGCTGAGCGTGCGCTGTCGGACTGAAGTCCGACCCACGAAGGCGTAAAAAAACCGGCCAGCGGCCGGTTTTTAACTAAGAAGCGAATTCCGATTACCTGGCCTTGCTGGCCTTGTCGATCTCCGCGAACATTTCCCTGGCGGTCTGCTCGCCGTACTGCTTGCTGTACTTGTCGATCAGCGGCTTGGTCTTTTCCTTCATCTTGGTGATTTCTTCCGGCGGCATCACGCTCACCGTCATCTTCGTCTTGAGGAAAGCCAGCGCCTCGGCAGCGGCTTCGCCGAGCACCTTCTTCTCGTCAGCGGAAAGCTTGTCGTACACCTTCTTGCTGATCAGCAGGATCTGCGGGTTGTACATGTGGTTGGTGATCGTCACGAACTTCTGCACTTCGTAGAACTTGCTCTTTTCCAGGTTGATCAGCGTCTGGTTGCCTCCATCGACGGTGTGCTGTTCCAGCGCCGTGTACACCTCCACGAAAGGCAGCGGCACCGCATTGGCGCCCAGCACGTTCTGGAAGTCGATCTGCAGCGGGGTTTCGGTCACGCGCATCTTCAGGCCGGCGATGTCTTCCACCTTGTTGATCGGCTTCTTGCCGGAGTGGTAGTTGAGGTAGCCCATCTCCCAGAAGCCCAGGCCGACCAGCCCCTTGTCCTACAGCTTGTTGCTCAGCTTGGTGCCCCATTCGCCGTCGAGCACCTTGTAGGCGATCTTCTCGTTGGCAAACGCGAACGGAAAGTCCAGCACGCCGTAATCCTTCACCAGGCCGGTCAGCAGGTTGGCGTTCATGATCGCCATGTCGATGATGCCGCCCTGCATCGACGACACGACTGCGGTGTCCTTGCCCAGCGCGCCGCCGCCATACATCTTGGCCCTCATCTTGCCGCCGCTCTTCTTGTCGAGCAGCTCACAGAACTTGACCCCGCCGTCGTAGTGGGCCGTGCCGGCATTCACGGCAATGGCAACCTTGAAGTTGCGATCCTGGATCTCGGCCGCCGCAGCGGGGAGCGCCAAGGCCGACAGCAAAGCCACAGACAGCAGGGAGGTGAAGCGCTTGCGGAAGTGGTCCAGTTTCATCATGTCTCCTTTATTTTTGAATGGTGACGGCCCCGAACACGCGCGGTGCGGGAGAACTCATCTGCATTCATGGTAGCGGGGAGACTGGCGACAGAATCAGGCTCGCTGCGCACTTTGCGCGATATTCGCTCAAAATGCGCGAGCTTCGCCCACCTTGCGCAAGGAAGCTGGGGAGAACGGAACAACCGGCTTATTTCAGCCCGACCACCGCCATCTTCCGCCGCAGAAAGGCGATCTGCGTTTGCAGCGGCAGGCCTTTCGGACACACGTCGTGGCAGCCGAGCAGGCTCATGCAGCCGAACACGCCGGTGTCGTCGCCGATGAGCTCGTAGAAATCCTCGTCGCTGCGTTCGTCGCGGGGATCGAGGCGGAAGCGGGCGATCTTGTTGAGGCCGATGGCGCCAACAAACTCTTCACGCATGCGCAGGGTGCCGCAGCCCGCCACGCAGCAGCCGCATTCGATACAGCGGTCGAGTTCGTAGATGGCCTCGGCCAGCTCCGGCTCCATGCGCGGTTCGAGGGCGGTGAGCAAGGGCTCGGCGTCGGAGTGAATCCAGGTTTCGAGGCGCTCGGCGGTGCCGCGCATCCATTTGCCGGTGTTCACCGACAAATCGCCGATCAGTTCAAAAACCGGCAGCGGCGCGAGGGTGATTTCCGGGCCGTAATCACGGGTCAGCGCGCAACAGGCGAGGCCCGGCTTGCCGTCGATGAGCATGCCGCAACTGCCGCAGATGCCGGCCCGGCACACAAAGTCGAACTGCAGCGAAGGGTCGAGGTTTTCACGGACTTCGTTGAGGGCGATGAAGAGGGTCATGCCCTCGGCTTCCTCGACCCGAAAGTCCTGCCAGTGGGGCTCGGTGGCCTCGGAGGGGCTGCTGCGCAGCACGCGCAAAGTGAGGATGCGCGGGCCGGCGGCCGGGGGAGTGTTCTTCTTCAGCATCCGTGCATCCGCCGCGTGTCGTCGCGCAGGCCATCCCAGCCCTGGGCGTGGTTGCCCGGTTCAACGCGAACCTGGTTAGCCAGATCGCGGGTAAAGGTGGTGCACGGCAGGGCCGGCTTGCCGTCGATCAGGATGCGGCAGGTGTTGCAGGCGCCAGCGTGGCAGACAAAGTTATCCAGCAAGGTGGCCGGCAGCGCACCGCGGATCTCCTTGAGTGCCAGTAGCAGACTCATGTCCTGGGTTTCAAGGAGTTCGAAGGCATGACCGACACCGTTCAGGGTCGGCAGCGTCAGCGTAATGACGCGCAGACCGGCGTGGGTGGGAGCATTCATGATGATTCTCCAAGTCGTTCATTGCGGCCGCGAAAACGCGCCGGCACCAGGTGTTCAAAAGGCATCAGGGCCTGTTGCACCGTGAAGCGGTCGGCGTGCCCGAAGGCGCTCCGGATGGTGGCGATTTCGGCCGTGCGGGCAGCGGTCGCCGGATGTTCGATGGCGTTCCGGGCACCATAGCCACGCCAGCCCGGAGGCAGCTCCATGGCGGCCACGTCGAGGTCCTCGTAGCCGAGGGTCGGCAGGGTCTGGAAGTCGTCGTGCCAGCTGGCCAGGGTGCGCTTGAGCCACTGGGCATCGTCACGCTGCGGGTAGTCCTCCCGGTAATGGGCCCCGCGGCTCTCGGTGCGCTGCAGGGCGCCGTAGGCCACGCACAGGGCCAGCTTGAGCATTTTCTGCAGCCGGTAGGCGGTGACCAGTTCAGGGTTGGCGCCGGGTCGCTTGGTGGCGATGCCGATCTTGCGACTCTTCAGCAGCAAGGCCTGCAACTCGTCTACCGCCTCCTGGAGCAGATCGCCCCGACGGAAAATACCCACCTTGTCGGTCATGATTTCCTGCATACGGCGCATCAGCTCGCTGGCCTTTTCGGTGCCGTCGCCCATGAGCAGAGTGTCGAGCTTCACCTGCTCCCGTTCGAGGAATTCCCGCACGAGCGCAGTGGAAACCTGCAGATCGCCTGCGGCAGATTCCACGAAGTCGGCCATGGTTTCACCGACGATCATGCCGGCCACCACTGTTTCGGCGACCGAATTGCCACCCAGGCGGTTGAAGCCGTGGAGATCCCAGCAGGCTGCCTCGCCACACGAGAACAGGCCGGCGAGGCCGCGAGCCTGGCCGCAGGCGTCGGTGCGGATGCCGCCCATCGAATAATGCTGGGCCGGACGCACGGCGATCATGTCGGTGGCCGGGTCGATGCCGAGGAAGTGCTGGCAGATCTCCTTCACTTCGCGCAGCTTGCCGTCGATGTGGGCGGCGCCGAGCAGGGTGATGTCGAGCAGAAGATGGTCGCCGAAGCGGGTCTTGACCCCGTGGCCGGCGCGGATGTGTTCCTCCATGCGGCGGGAGACGACATCGCGGGAGGCCAGTTCCTTCTTCTCGGGCTCGTAGTCGGGCATGAAGCGGTGCCCGGCGGCGTCTTTCAATAGCCCACCGTCGCCGCGACAGCCTTCGGTAACCAGGATGCCGGCCGGGAAAATGGTGGTCGGGTGAAACTGCACCGCCTCCATGTTGCCAAGCACGGCCGCGCCGGTTTCCAGCGCAATCGCCGAACCGATGCCTTCGTTGATCACCGCATTGGTGGTGACCCGGTAGATGCGCCCGAAGCCACCAGTGGCAATACAAGTAGCCTTGGCCACGTAGGCCGACAGTTCGCCGCTCACCAGATTGCGCACGATGGCACCGTGACAGCGGCCGCCTTCGTGGATCAGCGCGATGGCTTCCATGCGCTCATGCACGGGGATGCTCTCGGCCACCGCCTGATCGCTGACCGCGTACAGCATGGCGTGGCCGGTGCCGTCGCTCACATAACAGGTACGCCATTTCTTGGTGCCACCGAAGTCGCGGGCGGTGATCAGGCCATGGGCCTCGGCGCGCTCGGTGAGGGTGACGCGCTTACCATCCATCACCACTTCCCGGTCGCCAGCCTTGACCCGGTTCCACGGCACGCCCCAGGCGGCCAGCTCGCGCACTGCCTGCGGGGCGGTGTGCACGAAAAGGCGCGCCACTTCCTGGTCGCAGCCCCAGTCGGAGCCGCGCACGGTGTCTTCGAAATGTACGTCTTCGTTGTCGCCTTCGCCCTTGACGGTGTTGCCGAGGCTGGCCTGCATGCCGCCCTGGGCCGCCGCCGAATGGGAACGCTTGGGCGGGACAAGGCTGAGAATAGTCACGTCGTGGCCACGACGGCGGGCGCCAACGGCGGCGCGCAGGCCCGCCAGGCCACCACCAATGACGAGAACGTCGGTGTAGATGATCCGCATGCTCAGCCCCTCGGACGCCGGGACAGGGCGAACTCCAGTCCATCCACCTTGGCGGCGGCCGTCTTGGTCACGGCCTTGGCCGGAACGTAGCGCTCACCGGCCTTGTCGGCATGGGCAATACCCAGTTGCACGTAAGCCAGCAAGGTGACGAGGCCGAGGCCCAGAAAGAACACGCTGAAACAGGTCTTGGCGATACGCAGGCGACGCCGCGCCAGCAGCGGATCACGGCCTTCCAGCCAGCCCCATTTGAGGGCCAGGCGATACAGTCCGATGCTGCCGTGGATTTCGACCGCGAAGAGCAGCAGCAGGTAGAGCGGCCACATGGTGCCGGTCCAGATGCGGTCGGCCGACTCGTAGGGGCCGATCATCTCGGGCTGGGTGAGCATGCCGTAGAGATGCACCGTGCCGAGGAAGAACAGCGCAAAGCCGGTCCACAGCTGGATCCACCACAGGCCGGTGTCGCTGTGGCGAAGCTGCTCCTTGTGTTCGACGAAAACCTTGTACTGGCGGAAGCTCGCTGGAAACTTGCGCATCGCCAGCCAGGCATGGGTGACGAAAACAGTCAGCACCACCCCGACCACGCAGGACACCAGCCACGGCTGCGGCTTGCCGAGAAAGGCGGCCCCCTCGAAAAAGCGCGCCACCGTGTAGAAGGCATCCTTGCTGATCAGGATCGACGACACGAAAAACATGTGTGCCACCAGGAACAGCGCCAGAAACAGGCCGGAGCCGCTTTGCAGCAGATCCAGGCGGGCCGGCCAGCGGCTCTTGCGCGAGCGGGCACGGGTGACGGATGACGAAGCGACGGCGGTGGCCGGAAGCCCCGGCACGATGGAGTCGGCGAGAGGCCGGTCCAGAGCGGTTTGTTCGAGCGAACGAGCCATGATAGAAAGACCGCAGTAATGTTCCCCGCTGGGGGGTGAAGGCCGACCGGCAGCAACCTGTGGAGAGACGGCAAAACGCCCGTCCACCAGGGCAGTCCCGTGTCGGAGCCTGCTGTCTCCGCGTTTTTTATGGGTAGCTGACTACTCTGTTGTGATTCCAATGTAGCACAGCTTGTTGCACTGCAACATAGGCGCTTTTTCTATTTTATGCTGAGCAAAAAGAGACGACTGACGCGCGAAATCGCCATGCGCTCAACAGAAAACGGGGATTTTTTGGCAAATTGCTGATTTTTATCAGCACGTTCTACCGGGCAGACTCGGGAGAGTAGACTCCGCTCACCCCCACTCGCAGCCTCTTGCCATGCAGATCTGGATCGACGCCGACGCCTGCCCGGTGGTCGTCAAGGAAATCATCTTTCGCGCCGCCGAGCGGCTGGAGATTCACACCGTCCTGGTCGCCAACCGCATGCTGCGCACGCCACCGTCGCGCTTCATCCGGGCCATTCAGGTGCCGTCGGGCTTCGACGTGGCCGACGCCCACATCGTCGACCAGCTGGCCGCCGGCGACCTGGTGATCACCGCCGACATTCCGCTGGCCTCGGCCGTGCTCGAACGCCAGGCCCACGCCCTCAATCCGCGGGGCGAGATGTACACCGCCGCCAACATCGCCGAGCGCCTGTCGATGCGCAACTTCCTCGAGGAACTGCGCAGCAGCGGCGTGCAGACCGGCGGCCCCAACGCCTTCAGCCAGGCCGACCGGCAGGCGTTTGGCGGGGCGCTCGACCGCTTTCTGGCAAAGGCGCTCCGCGCTTGAACTGTGGGTCGGACTGAAGTCCGACCCACAGGCCTCACCTACGCTTTCACCATTCCCACCAGACCTGCGCCGCCGACCGGCGCTTCGGCCAGCCACGGCACCAGCGCCACCCGCATGGCCAACTCGCCAACGCGCCGGATGAACGGCGCCTCGTAGCCAACGCGCGCGGCCAGTACCGGATCGACCGTGCCGCTGGCCAGCAGGCTCTGGTTGATGATCCACGCAAAGGGCTCGATCTGTGCGCGCCGCAAATCCGCCTGCAGGCGCTCGGCCTCGTGCACCGGCGTGGCCTCGGCGAGGGTCACGATCAGCACCCGAGTGAAATCCGGGTCGCGCAAGCGCGGCAGCAACTGGCGCACAGCCTCGGGCATGTCGCCGCGGGTGCGTAGCACCTCCCGGTGATAGGCCTCGGCGGAATCCATCAACAAGATGGTGTGACCGGTGGGTGCCGTATCCAGCACCACGAAGGCGTCGCGCCCCTCCTCCACCGTACGGGCAAAAGCGTGGAAAACGGCGATTTCCTCGGTGCACGGGGAGCGCAGGTCTTCTTCAAGCATGGCGCGGGCATTCGGATCCAGATCGGCGCCGGCCCTCGCCAGCACATCGTCCCGGTGGCGGGCGACTTCGGCAGCCGGATCGATGCGTCCGATGCGCAGGTTCGGCTCGGCTTGTTCCAGCGTCCACGACAGATGGGCCGCGGGATCGGTAGTCGTCAGCAGCACCTTGTGACCACGCCGGGCGAGGCTCAGGGCGAGCGCAGCGGCAACAGACGTCTTGCCGACGCCGCCCTTGCCCATGGTCATCACCACCCCGTGGCCGGTGGCGGCCAGCTGGTCGATGAGAGGCGCCAGGCCGGCGGGCAAAGCCACATCCGGCATCGCGCAGGCCTCCGGCGCCATGCCAACCGGCTGCAGCGCCGCCCGCAGCGCTGCCAGCCCGACCATGCCGCGGGCCACGAAGGGCGTTTCACTGCGCGGCAGTTCATTCAGTCCGACGGGAATGTGCGCCAGCGCCCCGGCGTGACGATCACTCATGGCGCCGGCAATGGCATCGCCGCTGCCAGCGACGAACACCCCATTCACCGCCAGCCACTGGTTACGCACACCCAGTTCGGCAAGTTCGGCGCGGGTGCGCTCGGCCTCGCGCAAGGCCGCAGCTTCCGGACGGGCGACGAGGACGACGGTGGTGCGCGCCGGATCGGCCAGCTCGGCCACCGTAGCGGCGTAGAGATCCTTCTGCTTGTCGAGCCCCGACAGCGGCCCGAGGCAGGACGCACCACCCGCGTTGGTGTCGAGGAATTCGGACCACGCGGAAGGCAGAGTCAGCAGCCGCAGGGTATGGCCGGTGGGCGCGGTATCAAAGATGAC
Organism: Zoogloea oleivorans; assembly: GCF_008107625.1. Taxonomy (GTDB): domain Bacteria; phylum Pseudomonadota; class Gammaproteobacteria; order Burkholderiales; family Rhodocyclaceae; genus Zoogloea; species Zoogloea oleivorans. Next base: position 99,833 of record NZ_SDKK01000003.1, on the reverse strand, counting down.
GTGATCGAAATCCACCGTGCGGGCCGGCAGGCCGAGCAGTTCGGCGAAGGCGTCGAAGGCGGCGATCTCGACGGTACAGCCGCCGGAGAACTGCTCCTCCATGCTGCGGATCGCCGCGTCCGGCAGGATGCCCCGGTAAGGCCCGACCATGCGCTCCCGGTAGGCTGCGGCGGCGGCTTCCGGGTCGATATTGAGGGCGAAGAGGCCCGGCAGCACCTGCGTCGGCGTCGCGCCCAGCGGCGTTTCGAGGACTTCGTCGAGGTTGGAGGCCGGGTCGGTACTGACGATCAGCACCCGCTGGCCGGCTTCGGCCAGGGCCAGACCGGTGGCGCAGGACAGGGACGTTTTGCCGACGCCGCCCTTGCCGGTGAAAAACAGGTAACGGGTACGGACGTCGGGCAAAGCCATGGTCGCGTCCTCAGCAGCAGCCGGAGCCGGGCTCACACCCACCGACCACCGGAATGCGGATGCGCGGCTTGTCGGCAGTGGCCACCAGGCCGAGCTTTTGCGCCAGCTGGGCGCGGGTCGGGTAAAGGCCGGTGGACACGATCTGGCCATCCACGGCGAGGATCGGCGGGCGCTCCATGCCGGCTTGCATCTCGGCGATCACCGCCGGGTTGGCCGCAAAGGCCTGCGGCTCCTGGCCGAGGTTGTAACGGGCCACCGCCACGCCCTGCGCCTCGACCCACTTCAGGTCGGCGGCAAACTGGGCCAGCGCCGGGTCTACATCCACGCCACACACGCCGGTCGGGCAACACATCGCCGGGTCGAACACTTCAAGCTTTTTCATGCGGGACTCCTTTCGTACCAGCCTTTGCTGGAATTCACCACTTTGACCACCAGCAGCATCACCGGCACCTCGATAAGCACGCCAACCACCGTCGCCAGTGCTGCACCGGACTCGAAACCGAACAGGCCGATGGCCGCGGCCACTGCCAGTTCAAAGAAATTGGAGGCGCCGATCAGCGCCGACGGGCAGGCCACGCTGTGCTTCTCGCCGACCGCCCGGTTCAGCCAGTAGGCCAGCGCCGAGTTGAAGAAGACCTGGATCAGGATGGGCACCGCCAGCAACGCAATGACCAGCGGCTGCTTGAGGATGGCCTCGCCCTGGAAGGCGAAGAGCAGGACCAGCGTGGTAAGCAGCGCGCAGATCGACCACGGGCCGATCTTCTCCATCGCCGCATCGAAATGCGCCTGCCCCTTTGCCAGCAGCAGCTTGCGCCACACCTGCGAGAGGATCACCGGAATCACGATGTAGAGCACCACCGAGATGATCAGCGTGTCCCACGGCACGGTGATCGCCGAGATACCGAGCAGGAAACCCACCAGCGGAGCAAAGGCCACCACCATGATCGTGTCGTTGAGCGCCACCTGCGATAGCGTGAACAGCGGATCGCCGTTGGAAAGGCGGCTCCACACGAAGACCATCGCCGTGCACGGTGCCGCCGCCAGCAGGATCAGCCCGGCGATGTAGCTGTCGAGCTGATCGGCCGGCAGCATCGGCGCGAACACGTTGCGTACGAACAGCCAGCCCAGGAAGGCCATCGAAAAAGGCTTGACCAGCCAGTTCACGAACAGCGTCACACCAATGCCGCGCATATGGCCTTTCACCTCATGCAGGGCGCCAAAATTCACCTTCACCAGCATCGGAATGACCATCACCCAGATCAGCAGGCCCACCGGCAAATTCACCTGGGCGAACTCCATTCGCCCGATGGCCTGGAAGACACCCGGCGCGAGCTGCCCAAGCCCCACCCCGGCGACGATGCACAGAAAGACCCACACTGTCAGGTAGCGCTCGAAAACGCTCATCGGTGCGCCGGCCGCAGCCTTCAGGGTGGCTTCACATTGGGCGCTCATTGCGACACCTCGGCCAGACCCAGCGCTTCGCGCACGGCCGGCACCAGCACGCGGCGGATCTCGTCACGCACCGCCACAAAGCTCTCCAGCGGCTCCCCGTGGGGGTCGTGGAAAGGCACGTGAATGCGCTTCACCGGGCGCGGGAAGATCGGGCAGCTTTCCTTGGCGTTGTCGCAGACGCTCACCACCAGGTCGATGGCTTCGTCGAAAACGGCGTCGATCAGCTTGGGGTGTAGCCCGTCGGTGGGCAGGCCGGCGAGTTTCAGCGCTTCGATGGCGCCGTCGGCCACTTTCGGCTGCGGCACGGTGCCGGCCGACAGGGCCCGCACCTGGCCGGCCAGGTCATGGTTGAGGATGGTTTCGCCCATCTGGGAGCGGCACGAGTTGCCCGTGCACAGTACGAGTACGGTGGGTGTCATTGCGAGGGTCCAAAAAACGGCTTATTGCCCCTGCTCCCGCAGGCGGCCGATGCTGTCGACTTCCTGCTTGAGGGCCATCTTGTCGAGCTTGGCAAAGGGCAGGTTGATAAAGACGGAAATCCTGCGGTTCAGAAGTTGCAGCGCGGTGTGCACCGCGTGACGCCGGGCCGCGTCGTCACCCTCGACGGCCACCGGATCCTCGATGCCCCAGTGCGCCGAGACCGGCTGACCAGGCCATACCGGGCAAACCTCGCCGGCGGCGTTGTCGCAAACGGTAAACACGAAATCCAGCGCTGGGGCGCCGGGCAGCGCGAACTCGTCCCAGCTCTTGCTGCGCAGGTCGGCCACCGGCAGGTTTTGGGCCGCCAGCATGTCGAGGACGTAGGGATTGACCTTGCCGGCCGGATGACTGCCGGCACTGTAGGCACGGAAGCGGCCCTTGCCGATCTGGTTGAGGATGGCCTCGGCGAGAATGCTGCGCGCCGAATTGCCAGTGCACAGAAAAAGTACGTTGTAGATGCGTTCACTCACAGGACTCTCCTTCGCAAACAGGTTTAGCGCTCCGGCGCTTGTCGGTGCTTTCGCAGCTGGCGGTTTTTGGCAGGCAGGTATCGCCCTGGCAGCAGTTGGCGGTCAGAAAGGCGATCAGATCGTCCATCGCGCTGTAGTCCGCCGAATAAAAGATGAAGCGGCTTTCCTGTCGCCCGCGGATCAGGCCGACCCGGCTCAGGTGTGACAGGTGGAAGGACAGGGTCGCTGGCGCAAGGCCGAGCTTCTCGCCGATCGCACCGGCGTTGAGGCCTTCCGGCCCGACCTGCACAAGGGCGCGGAAGATGGCGAGACGCGTCTCGTGACCAAGGGCGGCAAGGGATTCGGCTGCATTTAACGTTTCCATAATTCGAGTATTGTCGAAATATTGAAACGCGTCAAATGAAGAAAATGTTTCAGTCTTCCGGAATCAACTCAGTCGTGCGGGCGGCGTGCAGCCGTCGTCGAGGCCATCGATCTCGATCTGGATGGTGGGATGCTGGATGCGGAAGTGGTGTTCCAGATCGTGGGCCAGCGTCTTGAAGAAGGCATCGCCGGGGTGGCCGGCGGGCATCACGAGGTGCACGGTGAGCGCCACGTCCGACGTACCCAGCGCCCACACATGGAGGTCGTGCACGCTGCTGACGCCGGGCTGGCTGCGCAGCCAGGCATGAACTTCGATGAGATCGATGCTCTCCGGCACGCCATCGAAGGCCAGGTGCAGGGACTGGCGGAACAAGCCCCAGGTGCCCAGCACGATCACCACAGCAATCGCCAGGCTGACCAGCGGGTCGAGCCAGACCCAGCCGAACTTGAGATACAGCGCCCCGGCCGCCACCACACCCAGCGACACCAGCGCATCGCCGGCCATGTGCAGGAAGGCCCCGCGGATGTTGAGATCGTCCTTGCTGCCGGCCATGAACAGGGCCGCGGTGATGCCATTGACCACCACGCCGATGGCCGCCACCACAATTACCGTCCAGCCCGCCACCGGCTCGGGCGCACTGAAGCGCTGAACGGCCTCAAGGGCCAGAGCGCCCATGGCCACGAGGAGCAGCACCGCATTGGCCAGTGCGGCGAGAATCGAGGCCCGCTGCCAGCCATAGGTACGCACATGGGTCGGACGCAGGCGCCCGGCCAGCGCAGCCCCCCAGGCCAGAATCAGCCCGGCCACATCCGACAGGTTGTGTCCGGCATCAGCCAGCAAGGCGAGGGAATCCGAACGCCAGCCGTAAAAGGCTTCGATGACGACAAAGACGATATTCAGGCAGATGCCGATGGCGAAGGCCCGGTCGTAGGACGCCGGGCCATGATGGTGATGATGGCCGTGACCGTGACCGTGCTCGTGATGGGCGTGCCCATGGCTGCAGGCGGGGCCGTGCGCGTGGTTCATCGGGTCGGGTATCTGCAGCAGGGTTCAGCCACGCATGGCGCGCAGCTGACGACGGGCGATGAACAGCCCGATACGCTGGATCGGGTTGCGGTTGCCGCCCGGGCGCCATGTTTTAACGTAGCGGTTGCGGTAGGCGTCGAACTGAAAGCCCCACGGCGCGTGGATCACGTCACCGCGACCGAGGAGGATCTTGAGCACTTCAACGGCGGTTACGCCGGCACACAACTGACAGGCGGCGATAGTGCTGGGGCCGCGACGCTCGGCAAAATTGACCCGCGACGGATCGGCCAGGTAGCCGCGCTGCAGCATCGCCGGCGACAGGCCAAGCAGAAAGCGCACGGCCATTTCGTCCTCATCGCAACCGTCGAGGCGGAAATATTCTTCGAAGGACATCTTGCCCGGCAGGAAGCTCAGTACCGCCGTGCCCATGCCCAGGGGCGCGGCCGTCACGGCGGGGATACCCCGTTCCTGACAGGCCCGGAAAGTATGGCGGCGGGCATCGAAGGCAAAGAAATCGAGGCCGTCTACATACAGATCGACGCCCTTGAGGAACTCGCCCAGATTGTCGGCATCCACCCCTTTGTCGAAGATGCGGATGTCCACCTCGGGATTGATGTTCCGCGCCATCTCGGCCATGACTTCGGCCTTGGGGCGCCCGATGGTCGACATCATCGCCCCGGCCTGGCGATTGAAGTTCACCAGGTCGAACGTATCCATGTCGGCAATATGAAAGGCACTGATCCCCAGACGCACCAGGGTCAGCAAATGCACACCGCCGACCCCGCCGACGCCGGCAATCGCCACCCGCTTGCCCCGCAGCGCTGCCTGCTCAGCCTGGGTGACCCAGCCGATATTGCGGGAAAAGGCTTCGTCATACTGGAAAGCGCTGCTGGACATGCTGAATGTCTCCGTCAGACAGGGAAACACAATGATACGACAGTTCGACACGGCCCAGCCGCGGCACGCCGATACCTGATATACCATAATCATGAAGGTGGTAACCTTCAGTCAATCAGCGTGGCAATGCCATGTTTTCAAGGTTTCGCGCTTTCCGGTCGTATACTTACATTGCAAGACTGCTCGATTACACAAGGACGCATCATGTCGCTACTTGACCGCTTCAGCCTCGGCGAAGGATTCAAGAAATATTTCGAGGTTGCCACTGCGTTCGATGAAACCAGCCGCAATGAAGTCTTCGGCATACGCCATGAAGTGTATTGCGAGGAACTCGGCTTCGAGCCCGTGCGCCCCGACCGCATGGAGACGGACGAATACGATCGTCACAGCCTGCATTGCCTGATGCGCACATCCACCGCGCCGGTCAATCTCGTCGGCTGCAACCGTCTGGTCGTCGCCCGCCCGGAAGAGCCGGATTACCCCCTGCCCTTCGAGCGCACCTGTGCCGCCACGCTTGATCGTTCCATCATCGATCCGGCCCGCCAGCCCCGCGGCAGCATCGCCGAAGTGTCACGACTGGCCGTGCGCCACCATTACCGGCGTCGCAAAGGGGAAACCAAGTCCGCCCTCGCCCTCAGCGATGACGACTTCGGGACCAAGGACCAGCCCCGCTTCCCGTACATCCCCATCGGCCTTTACCTGGCCATCGTCGCCCTCGCCAAGCGGGAAGGTATAGAGACGCTTTTCGTGCTCACCGAACCACGCCTGGCCGACCATTTCGCCAAACTCGGCGTCAAGATCACCCAGATCGGCGGCCCGGTAGAACATCGGGGGATTCGTGTCCCATCCATGATGGACGTGAACGCCATCGTCAAAAACCTGCGCTTTTTCGTCAAGCCCATCTGGCGCGTCATCAACGAGCAGATCGACGGAGGCTACGCGAGCACCGGCCGGCCGCCCTTCCTGCCGCAGCGCTGAGGGCACACTTCACTCCAGGGGCGCTTCCCGCTCCTGCAGCGGGTAGGCGTCAGCGATATAGCCGTGCCCCTTCATCACCATGACAATCACGCAGCCAATGGCCAGCGTGAACACCACCGTCCAGTGCAGTACCACCGTGGCAATGGCCACGATATCCGCCGACTGGACCGCCTTCAGCACTACCGCATCACTCAGCCCGCCATCGAAAACCCGCGCGTTCAGCGCGTAAAGAGCCGGCAGCAGCGTGCCGACCAAGGTGATCAGAGGCAGCTTGCGCAGCAGGCGCCACTCGAACCCCGGAATTTCCTTGCGGCTCCCGGGCAGCCGCTGCAGCCAGTTCATGGTGTTTCCTCCGTGCTCGCTCATGCTCATCAGGCAAACACTTTACCCTGAGGTTCCCCACCCCACGGTCAACAGCTGGCTGTCATGGCGCTGAAACCACCAGGGCTTAGCCTGAAGTGCCCCCAGTCACCCCAGGAGATCGCCATGTACCTGTCCCCCAGCGACATCAAGCAGACCCGCGCCGCCACTATCGATAACCTTCACAACGCATCCCGTGCGTGGGTCGAGGCCACCGAAAAACTGGCCGAACTGGCCCTCCGCGCCGGCCGCCAGGCCCTCGACGAAGGCCGTAATCACCTGGAAGAGCTGGCGGAAAACAAGAACCTGAAGCCGGGTACGCCCTCGCTGGAGCGCATCGCCGAATGGCGCAGCGAATCCGCCGTGCGCGTTCGCGAGTACTTCGAGATCATCGGCGAGGCCCACCAGGCCGTCCTGCAGATGGCCCGCGATCAGATGGCCGTACTCGACCAGGCCTTCATGAAGCAGATGGACCGCGCCGCCCGTAGCGCCGACGCCAACGGTGAAGCTGCCATCGACCACATGAAAAGCGCCGTGCGTCATGCCGAAGCCGGTTTCAACGAACTGACCGACGCGGCGGCCCGCGGGGCCGATCTGGTCGAAGACCAGGTTCGTCAGGTGTCCGAGGCCCTGGCCATTGAGTCGGATGAGTCGATCGAAACGGCATCGACCACCCGCAGCCGCCGGCCCCGCAGCAACTGAGGCCATAAGCAGGCGGGGCCAGCCCGGCCGGATGGCGCTAAAATACGCATTCTCCGAGGCGGGGAGCCAGGCCGGCTCCCCGCCTCGTCGCCAGTCCAGCAAGGAACCCCATGAACACCCGCGCCTCTCTCTACCAGGCCCGCTATGGCTCGCCCGATGTGGCCGTACCCGACGCCGGCTCGCCGGTCATTGACCACCTTCTGGCCCACAGTTCGGTGCGCGCCTACCTGCCCGATCCGGTAAGCGACGATACCCTCGCGGCCATCATCGCCGCCGCCCAGTCTGCCGCCAGTTCATCCAACCTCCACGCCTGGAGCGTGGTGGCGGTGCGTGACCCGGCTCGCAAGGCCCGCCTGGCCGAATTCGCCGGCGATCAGGAACACATTCACAAAGCCCCGCTGCTGCTTGTCTGGCTGGCCGATCTGGCCCGTCTGGAGCAGGTTGCCAACAAACTCGGCGAACCCAGCAGCGCACTGGATTACCTGGAGATGTTCGAGGTCGGCGTGATCGACGCCGCCCTCGCCGCCCAGAACGCCGTGACGGCCGCCGAATCCCTCGGCCTCGGCACCGTCTACATCGGCGCCATGCGCAACAAGCCCGAGGAAGTGGCTGCCGAGCTGCAACTGCCGACGCGGGTGGTCGCCATGTTCGGCCTGTGCCTCGGCACGCCTGACCCGCAGGCACCGGCCAGCGTCAAGCCGCGTCCGGCGCAATCGGTGGTACTGCACCAGGAAACCTATTCCTTGCCCGCCCAGGCCGCCGGCCTCGAGCAGTACGACGAAGCCATGCGCGCCTTCTACACCAGCCAGAACATGAAGGTGCGCGGCACCTGGTCCAACCACTCCGCCAAGCGCGTTCGCGATGGCGCCGCGCTGTCCGGCCGTGACCGGCTGGTGGAAGCCCTCAACAAACGGGGCTTCCCGCTGAAGTAAGGGAGAAAGCCGCCGGCTTAAGCGGCTTTCTTCATCTGCTTCTGGTACAGAAACTCGAGAATCGCCGCCCGGCATTCCGCAAAGTGCGGATCGTGGGCCAGCTGCAGGCGGTTGCGGGGCTTCTCGAGCTTCACCTCCAGAATCTCGCCGATAGTCGCCGCCGGACCGTTGGTCATCATCACCACGCGGTCCGACAACAGCACCGCCTCATCCACGTCGTGGGTCACCATCACCACGGTGGCGCCGGTCTTTGCCATCACGCCGATCAGCTCATCCTGCAGCGCCGCACGGGTCAGCGCATCCAGCGCACCGAAGGGCTCGTCCATCAGCAGGATCTTCGGCTCCATCGCAAAGGCCCGAGCGATGCCGATGCGCTGCTTCATGCCACCGGAAATCTCGTGGGGCAGCTTGTGGGCGGCGTGGGTCATGTGGACCATTTCGAGCGCCTCGCTGGTGCGCGCCTTGAGCTTGTCCTTGCCTTCCTTGGTGCTGAAGACGCGCTCGACCGCCAGATAGACGTTCTCGAAGCAGGTCAGCCAGGGCAGCAGGGAATGGTTCTGGAAGACCACTGCCCGCTCCGGCCCGGGGCCGGCGATCTCGCGACCATTGCACAGCATGACGCCCGAAGTGGGCAGTGTGAGGCCGGCGATCAGGTTGAGCAGCGTGGATTTACCGCAGCCCGAGTGGCCGATCAGCGACACGACCTCACCGGTGCGGATCTGCAGATTGACATCCTGCAGCGCGATGAAGGAGCCCTTCTTGGTTTCGAAGGACATGCCGACGTTTTCGACTTTGACGATTGCGTTCATGGGGGTTCTCCTCGATCCGGGATCAGGTGTTGCCGCCGTAGCTGAAGCGACGGGCGATCAGCAGCAGGAATTGTTCGAGCAGCAGGCCGACGATGCCGATCACGAAGATCGCGATGATGATGTGCTCGACCTTCAGGTTGTTCCATTCGTCCCACACCCAGAAGCCGATGCCGACACCGCCGGTGAGCATTTCAGCGGCCACGATGACCAGCCAGGCGGTACCGATGGACAGACGGATGCCGGTCAGCATGTAGGGCAGCACCGACGGGAAAAGAATCTTGGTGATGACCTTGAACTCGGACAGGTTGAGCACCCGCGCCACGTTGAGGTAGTCCTGCGGCACGCGCTGCACGCCCTGGGCGGTGTTGAGGATCATCGGCCAGATCGAGCAGATGAAAATGGTCCAGGTGGAAGCCGGATCGGCCGCCTTGAAGACCATCAGGCCGATCGGCAGCCAGGCCAGCGGCGACACCGGGCGCAGGATGCTGATGATCGGTTCGAGCATGCTGTTCATGAAGGCGAAGCGCCCGATGATGAAGCCCATCGGAATGCCCACCAGCGCCGCAAAGCCGAAGCCGATGGCGACGCGCTTGAGCGACGACAGGATGTTCCAGCCGATGCCCTGGTCGTTCGGCCCGTTCTGGTAGAACGGATCGGAAAAGAGCACGACCGCCGCATCAAGCGTTTTAGCCGGGCCGGGGAAATCGGCGGACTTCATGGCCACCAGGGCCCACACGCCAATCACCAGCGCAAAGCCGATGAGCGGCGGCAGCACGGCGCGGATGAAGTTGCTGAAATGCTCGCCGAAAGAAACGGAGTTGTCGGGCGCGCTTGCCGGCGCGGGGGTTGCAGCAGAAGTTGCAGCCATGTCGGTTTCCTTGGCGGTAGTCACTTCGCTCCGGGCTGCAGGGCCAGCCTCGGCTTCAGGCCGGACGGCAACGAGGCCGGACGTGAGGGTTGCTGTAGTCATGTTGATCTCCATGTTTCTGTTGGGGAGCAAAACACGTTCGCCCCCCGGCAGCTCAGGCGTGAATCTTGAATCCGGCGGCGTACTTCTTCGGGTCCTTGCCGTCCCACACCACGCCGTCAATCAGCTTGGACGTGCGGAAGTCGGACTTGGGAACCGGCACACCGACGATGCTGGCGGCCTGCTTGTACAGATCGGTCTTGTTGATCGCCTTGGCCACGGCCAGGTAATCCACATCCTGCTTGAGCAGGCCCCAGCGACGGTGCTGGGTGAGGAACCACATGCCATCGGACAGGTAGGGGTAATTCACCTGGCCGTCGTTGTAGAACTTCATCAGATTCTTGTCCGACCAGCTCTTGCCGAGGCCGTTTTCGTACTGACCGATCATGCGGCTGCGAATCACATCCACGTCCGTATTTACGTAGCTCTTGGCGGCCACGGTTTCGGCCGTCTTGCTGCGGTTGGCGGCGCTGGCATCGATCCACTTGGAGGCTTCAAGGATCGCGCAGATCATCGCCCGGGCGGTGTTGGGGTACTTGGCAGCAAACTCGGCGGTCGCGCCCAGCACCTTCTCTGGATGGTCGGGCCAGATGTCCTGGCTGGTCACGGCGGTGAAGCCGATCTTGTCCACGATGGCGCGCTGGTTCCAGGGCTCGCCGACGCAGTAGCCGTCCATGTTGCCGACGCGCATGTTGGCAACCATCTGCGGGGGCGGCACAACGATGTTCTTGACGTCCTTGAACGGGTCGATGCCGTGGGCGGCCATCCAGTAGTACAGCCACATGGCGTGGGTGCCGGTCGGGAAGGTCTGGGCGAAGGTGTATTCCTTCTCCTTTTTGGCGATGACCCTGGAGAGGGACTCACCGTCGGTCGCGCCCTTGTCCTTCAAGCCGTTGGACAGGGTGATCGCCTGGCCATTGTTGTTGAGGGTCATCAGCACGGCCATGTCCTTCTTCGGCCCACCGATACCCAGGTGCAGGCCGTAAACCAGACCATACAGCACGTGGGCGGCGTGGATTTCGCCGTTGGCCAGCTTGTCGCGCACACCCGCCCAGGACGCTTCCTTGGTCGGGGTGATCTTGATGCCGTACTTCTTGTCGAAGCCCATCACCGAGGCCATCACTACGGACGAACAGTCGGTCAGCGGAATGAAGCCGATCCGGACTTCCTCCAGCTCCGGCTTGTCCGAACCGGCTGCCCATGCACCACCAGCGGGGAGCATCGTACCCATTGCTGCCATACCTCCAAGGGTTGCCCCAGCCTTCAGAAAGCCGCGGCGGGAAAGAAACGTATCGTCGAATTGCTCGCTCATAGCTCGCCCCAGATCCAAAAAAGCAAAAAAAAGAGGGCGTCACATCGCTCTGCAAAAAAAACCGCAGAGGATGGACGCCCTTGTCCAAGTCTGATCGCCTGATCAAGCCGGGCCGCCGTTGGCCCAACTTCAACGCTCTCTTAGCGAGGAGCGTGCCAAAAAAATCAACTCATTGATTTAAATCAAAAATTCAAGATCAAGGAAAGACATACCCCCAAATAGGTATCGATTTCCACCCACACTCATGCACTGGTGCAGTGCAGCACGCACTGCTTTGGCACCATTCCGGACCACCTTCCGCCCAAAAGGGCCGCAGCAAAAGAAATCGGGGCGGAAACGGCTGCCCGTTTCCGCCCCGATTCAAGGCACCCTCTTAAAAACCCTACCTCTTTCAGAGTAACAAACTGGCCATGTCGATCACGTCCTGGGCCACGTCGGCCAGCTTGCGACCCCGCTCCATGGCGAGCTTGCGCAAGGCGTGATAAGCCTCGTCCTCAGTCAGGCTACGTGCCTTCATCAGCAGGCCCTTGGCCTTATCCACGACGATGCGCTCCGACAGCTTGCGCGTGGCATCGTCCCGTTCGGTGCGCAGATGCTGGAACTCCTCAAACTGGGCAATGGCCACCTCGACCAATGCATCCAGACGCTCGGGCGGCACCGAATCGACGACGTAAGACGACACGCCGGCCTTGACGGCCCGGCGGATCATGGCGGAGTCGGTATCCTGGGAAAAAAGCAGCACCGGCCGGGGACAGTCCCGGTTCATGATGGCCAGATGCTCCAGGGTATCGCGACTCGGCGAATCGGCCTGGATGAAGATCACGTCGGGCTTGGTAGCCAGCACCTGATCGGACAGATCAAAGGCGTTGGTAAGCACCGCCGCCACCTGATGCCCGGCAAGCGCCACTGCCGCACAAACATCGGCTGCGCGCTCGCGGGAGGAATCGACAACGAGGACTCGGAGCATGGGAAGAATGTAAAACCAAAAGACACCCTGAAATCTCTAGCAGGAACTACGCCAGTTGCCGATCACGCTCCCGCCATCCCTTTACCCTAAGACGGCACGCCCCCCCCGTCCATCAGGCAATCGAGAATCAGCACCGACACATCATCACCGGCGGGCTGGCGTCCGAGGTGCCGGGTCAGCGCCTGGCGCAGGCCAGCCACCCTTGAAGCCCGGGGTGCCGCACGCAAGGTCTGCTCCAGGCCCTGCGTGCCAAAGGCCTCGCCCCTGGCGTTCTCGGCTTCCGTGAGGCCATCGGAACACAGCACAATCTGGCACGGGGCATCCCAACTGAACGACTCGCAGTCTACGCCGGCTTCGGCCGACGGCACGATACCCAGCGGTAACTGACGCGAGGCGAAGCGCTGCACCACCAGTCCCCCGTCGCTGACCCGCAGCACGTCAGGCACGCCGCCCACCCAGATCTGTCCGCCCCGGCGACCGGCATCGAGGCGCACCAGCGCGGAAGCCACGAAGCGCCCTGGCGGCAGCAGGCCGCACAACATGTCGTTGAGTTCCGTTACCAGCGACGCCAGCGGTGCATTGCGGGCGGCACCACGGTAAAAGGCCCCAAGCGCCGGCAGCACGCTGACTGCGGCCGCCAGCCCATGGCCGGTCGCATCGGCAAGCATCGCGTAAAGCGAGCCGTCGGCCGCCCGCGCCACCGCCACCACGTCCCCCGAGAAATTGCGCGCCGGCATCACCGCGTACTGGACGGCGCCATCGTGGAGCCAGTCGCTGCGGATCTGCCGCTCCATGATGCTCATGGCGAGCTCCTGCTCGCGCTCGGACTCGTCGTGATAGCGCTGCAGGCGGGCCGCATCCTCGGCCAGCTGGCGCTGGATGCGCCGGGCCTCGGAAATATCACGTACCACACCGAGGAACATTCGCCGGTTGGGCAGTTGCAGATCGGAAATGCCGATCTCCATCGGAAAGGTCCGGCCGTCCTTGCGCCGGCCGACCAGTTCGCGGATCTGCCCGGTGACAGCGCTGTCGCCGGTTTGCATGTAGTGCTCCAGATGGTTCCCGTGGGTGTCTTCCAGGCCGGCCGGCATCAGCATGCTCAGGGGCTGCCCCACCATCTCGCTGGCCGGATAACCGAAGATCTGGCTGGCCGCGCGATTCACCGACAGGATCTTGCCCTTTTCGTCCGCCGAGATGATTCCGTCGATGACTCCGTTGGCCACCGCACGCACCTGCTCGAGAGAACCAGACAGGCGCCGCTGCGTATCGAGCAGCCGGTGCAGGGCCTTGAAACGCGCAGCAAACACCGGAAAGGACAGGGGCTTGGCCAGGTAGTCGTCGGCACCGACCTCCAGCCCATGCACGATGTCCCCCTCGCCACTGAGGGCCGACAGGATGATGATCGGAACCCAGTGGTCATCGGAGAGGGCCCGAATCTGCTTGATGGCCTCGAAGCCATCCATGCGCGGCATCATCAGATCCATCAGGACCACGTCCGGCGACTCGCGCCGGAACATATCGACGGCCTCCACGCCATCCTCGGCGTAGAGGGGAATGCAGTTCAGGTGGGCAAGAAAAGACCCCACAATGGTTCGGTTGGATGCGATGTCGTCCGCGACCAGCACCCGCAGCGGTTTTTCAGCCATCACCGGCTTTCTGCAGTAGCCAGGCCACGGCGCCGACCGTGACCTGTGAAATTCAGGAATTGCACCTGTTCCTGCGGCCCCCCGCACGAACAGCAGTGGCACATGGGCATCATGACAGGTTATCGCCCTTCACCACTGTCACCACCACCTGATTGCCCGGAGGCAGATAGGTCAGGCTGGCGAAGGAGAGCTGGCGCGACAGGGCAATGCCACGGCCGTTGGGGGCAAAGGCACGCTCCGGATCGAAATCCAGGAAACGCCGCCAATCGAAGCCCGGCCCGTCATCACGAATCTCGAAAATCCAGCGGCTGTCGTCACCCCGCACCCGCAGACGCACCGCCTTGCGCTGATTTTCGGGGAGCGCCAGCCGATGGGCGATTTCTTCCTCCCAGCGGTCAGCCTCCCGAAGGCGGCTCTTCTCGGCAAAATCGATCCCCAGATTGCCATGCTCCACACCATTTACCAACAACTCCGACAACCCCATGGCCAGGGTTTCCGGCTGCGGCCCCAGCAGGGCAATGAAGGATGCCAGCGCCCGTGCCTGCTCCAGGGTCCGGATCGAGAACTCGCCTTCGGTAATGCACGACAGCGCATGGGCATGATCGGCCAGATTGGCATTCAGCTCGCGCCGCGTACGCATGTCGTCGAGGGCCGAGCGGATGATCGTTTGCAGGGCCTCGCCCTCGAAGGGTTTGGTCAGATAGTAGAAGGCCCCGGCCGCCAGCCCCTCGCGCACCTGCTCGGGCGACGTGGCCGCCGTCTGCATGATCACCGGAATGGCCCGAAAGCGCTCGTCGGCCTTGATGTTCCGAAGCAGCATGATGCCGTCCATGCCCGGCATCATGCGATCCAGAAGCACCAGATCGAAGTTCGAGTCGGGAGTACACAACTCGTCCCAGGCCGCCTCGCCCGACTCCACCATCACCAGATTGAAGTCCATCTCGTCCAGGTATTCACCGACGATGTCCAGATTGAAGGGTTCGTCGTCCACAACAAGAATCTTCGCCTTGCTCATTCCATTTCTCCCTGTGCCGCAAGCGCCGGAACAAGGCGCTCCGGGGCCTTGCCCAGCGGCAAAATAACGATGAATTCTGCCCCGCCTGCGGCATTGTTGCGAGCCATGATGCGGCCCCGGTGGGCATGGACGATCTCCTGACAGATAGCCAGCCCGAGGCCCGTCCCACCGGCACCCGTGCGGGTGCGACTGCTTTGCACAAATTTGTCGAAAACCGCGTCGAGCTCGCCGGGAGGAATCCCGACCCCCTCATCCGACACACTCAGGCTCACCGCCGGCACACCCTCCTGATCGCCCCCCCCACGCCCATCCGGCAGCACGGTGGTCACCAGACGGATGTGGATGCCTTTGCCGTCGGGCGTGAACTTGACCGCATTGGAAAGCAGATTGCGCACCACCTGACCGATCCGTATTGCATCGCAAGCGATCTCCGGCACATCCAGCTCCTGCTCGAACTGAAGATGCTGCCGACGCGAATGGAGCAAGGCATCGAACTCGTGAATAAGATCCTGCACCAGCGCATCGAGGGGCACCGGGCCCACATCGAGAACCATCCGTCCAGCCTCGAACTTGGCCAGATCGAGCAAGTCGTTGACCAACAGGAGCAGACGCTCGCCACTGATACGGATCCGGTGAAAGTAGCTACGCAGCTTCTCGTGCCCGGCGTGAGCCACCCGGGTTTCGCCCAGGCGGGCGTAGCTGAGCACCCCGTGCATCGGCGTGCGCAGTTCGTGGGACATGTTGGCCAGAAAGTCCGACTTGGCCTCGTTGGCCGCCTCGGCAGCCTCCTTGGCGGCCTGCAGATCCTGCGTACGCGCAGCCACCAGACCGGCCAGGTTGAGGTTGTGATCGAGGATCTGGGCCTCGCGGGCCTTGGCCTGATCGATATCGGTCTGGGTACCGATCATGCGCAGCGGGCGGCCATCCTCATCACGTTCGACCACCAGACCCCGGGCCAGAATCCACTTGTAATCACCGTTTTTGCAGCGCAACCGGACCTCGTGCGTGAAGACCGGGCTCTCGCCACGCAAGTGGGCATTCTGGGCGGCCAGCACTGCCGTCAGATCTTCCGGATGCACGAGGGCCGCCCAGTCGTCGATGCCTTCGGCAAGCTCGCCCTCGGCATAGCCGAGCATCTGCCGCCAGCGCTCGGAGCGAAAAACCTTGCCGGTGACGGTGTTCCAGTCCCACACGCCATCACCCGCGCCATCCAGTGCAAACTGCCAGCGTGCTTCGCTTTCCCGCAAAGCCAGCTCGGCCTGCTTGCGCTCCGTCACGTCGCGGATCACAGCCAGGGCGCCGCCGGTACGCACCGCGCGAAAACGCGCCTCGAAATGCCGTTCGCCCCCACCGCGACGGGACGCATATTCGATTCGCTGCACTCCGCCACTATGGGAAGCCGCCAGCGCTGCCACCCCAAAGCGGCGCGCCATGTCGGGCGACAGGGACTCGTCGAGGCGCTTGCCCAGAAAGGCCTCCGGCGGCATCGACAGATCCTCCCGGCTGCCGGCATGGTAACGAATGATGCGCATGCCGCCGTCGAGCTGAAACAGCATGTCGGGCATGGCCTCGATCAGGGACTCGTTGGTGGCGTGCGCCTCCTGGATGGCCTGTTGTTCCACCTTGCGGGCAGTGACGTCCTCGACAATCACCCAGCGGTGGCCGTCACTGCCGCACACCGCGGTGGTAGTCACAACCACCGGCACCCGCACACCGTTCTTGCGTATGAACTCCTTTTCGTAGGCCTGCGTGGGCGCGCCCAGGCAGGCCTCGACCACTGCCCGGGCATCCTGCCCGGCGTACTCGGGCGGGCTCAGCGGCGGACCAGCACTGCTGAGCAGCTCCTCTTCCGAATAGCCGGTAATCCGGCAAAAGGCTTCATTGGCCTGCAGATAGTGGCCCTTGCCATCAACCAGCGCCATTCCCAGCGAAGCATGCCGGTAAAGCGCATCCAGACGGGCGTGGGAGTCGATCACGGCCTGCTGCGCCCTGCGCAGTTCGGTGACGTCGGAGGCCGCACCTGCGATCCGCAAAAGTCGCCCCGTGGCATCAAACTCCGACTTTCCGGCGAGATGAAACCAGCCCTGACTACCGTCGATGCGGCAGATCGGCAGCACGCAGTCCAGCGCACCAAAACCCTGGCTATGGCGACGAAAGGCCTCCAGAAACGCGTGTCGGACCGCCTGCGTCATGGACCTCAGGATGCCGCGCACAGTGCGCGGCAGGCCACCTTCCGGATAGCCCAGCAGCCGGTCACAGCGGGGCGACAGAAAGATGCCGGGCACGCCGGCCTGCCACTCCCAGATACCATCATCAGTCGCCGAGACGGCCAGTTCAAAACGTTTTTCGCTGCCCCGCAGCTCACCGGTCATCGTTTTGGCGATCTGTTCAGCACGCTTTTGCTGGCCCGACAGGGTCGCCAGGCTGAATGCCACCAGCGCACTGGCCAGCACGCCGCCAAACGCCGCCACCGTCGATGCGGAAATCTCGCCGGCGGTGGGAGGCACCATTACCGACAGGCGCCATTCCCGGTCGCCAAAACGGATCTGGCGCATGACCGCCTCCGGTGTCACCTGCACGCCATCCCCGTAGACCGGCACGGAGGCACCATCGGTCACATCGTCCACACGCAATCCGTATGCGGCAATGGATGACGCACTCACGCTGTCGAACAGGGTAACGACACTGATCCCGAGCCCAACCAGACCTTCCGGCCCGATCAAGGCGCCCAGATCATCACCCACCGAACTGGCTACCCGGTAGAGCAACACGCCACGAACGCTCTGCCCGGTTTCCAGGGCGCGCAATGTGACCGGTGAGGTCATGGCCATACCGCCGGACTGGATGGCCAGCGTCATCGCGCGACGTCGACTGAGTTCGCTGTATCCATCAAAACCGATGACGTCGCGGGTCTGGGAGTCCAGGGGCCACACATACGTAATCGGAAAAACATCCTTGACCCGTGCCGGATCCGGCCGGGGATAAATATGGATGTCGCGCTCGTAACTTGCCGACAGCAACGCCTCGATGGCCGCGATGCGGCCCACCTCGACGCGCCGGATAAGTCCGATGGCAAGCACTTCCGGCAGGACACCGGCGGGCTTCAGGCCGGCAACGTAGGTTTCGAACTCCCGCCGCTCGACCAGATTCTGGGCACCAAAGAGTCCCGCCACGCCATGCAGGATGAAATCCACCTTGCTGAGCCGTTCGTTGAGCTCGTGCACCAGGGAGTCCGCAGCAGCAACATGCCGAACCCGATCGAGTTCGGCCTCATGGCGACTCAGATGCCACCAGCCCCAGGCGGTCACCAGCAGCCCCAGGCCCAGCGCGATAACGGACCAATGCTGCTGGGCACGCAACAGGCGGCTAGCTCGCCAAAGGGCAAGACGGATTCTCGAGGGGGAAGCGGTGCTCGGGCTCATCACGCGTGGTGAACGGCCCGCAGCCACAAAGCTTGAGAGGTTTATCCCCCGGCCTTATCTTGCATCAAGCGTCAGTTGCAACCCGCGCCATCCTTGACACCGAACTTGCGCAGCACGCTTTCCAGCGGGCAAAACCGGGTGAAGCCGCTCTGTAGCAGGTTGGCCCCCACAAAGGCCGTAAACCACAGGAATTTACCGCTGACAAAAAGCGGACTGCCCTCCACCCCGAGGGCCAGCGAGATCAGCACAAAGGAACCGGCGAAGACACGGACAAACTGGTTGACAGTCAGACTCATGGGGAGACTCCCTGTTGGGCGGCGAGCCGCTTGTGGTTCGCCGCAAAGTAGAGGACGGGGATCACGACCAGCGTCAACAACGTGGACACCAGCACGCCGAAGATCATGCTGATCGCCAGCCCGTTGAAGATCGGGTCATCGAGAATGAAGATCGCTCCAATCATCGCTGCCAGACCGGTCAGACCAATGGGCTTGGCACGCACGGCGGCGGCATGGATGGTCGCCTCGGCAAAGGCAGTGCCAGCCGCCAGCTGCTGGTCGATGAAGTCCACCAGCAGGATGGAGTTGCGCACGATGATGCCGGCCAGCGCAATCATCCCGATCATGCTGGTGGCGGTGAACTGGCTGCCCAGCAGGGCATGGCCGGGCATCACGCCGATGAGGGTCAGCGGGATCGGCGCCATGATGATCAACGGCACCAGGTAGCTCTTGAACTGGGCCACCACCAGCACGTAGATCAGGATCAGCCCCACCGCGTAGGCGGCGCCCATGTCGCGGAAAGTCTCGTAGGTCACCTGCCACTCGCCGTCCCACTTGATGGCGTAGCCGGCGTAGGGATCGTCCGGCTGATGGATGAACCACTCGCCGAGATTGCCGCCGAGGCGCTCGCCGACCAGCGGCAGATCCTTCAGGCGGCTGCGGATGTCGAACATGCCGTAGAGCGGCGAATCCAGCTGGCCGCCCATGTCGCCGGTCACGTACACCACCGGCAGCAAGTCCTTGTGGTAGATCACCTGCTCGCGCGTCACCGGCAGCACCTCGACCAGCTCCGACACCGGCACCAGCGCCCCGCCCGCTTCGGCGCCGCGGGCCCGCACCTTCATCTGCAACAGTTGATCGACGCTCGACAGGCGCTCCGGCGGCAGCGTGAGGCGCACCGGAATTTCGTACTTGTTGTCGCCGCCATGCACCGGGGTGACGTTTTCGCCGCCGAGAGCCAGACGCACCACCTCGACGATGTCGGCCTGGGCCACGCCCAGTTGCGCCGCCTTGGCCTGATTGACGCGCAGCACCAGCTTGGGCGCCTCTTCGTCCACCGTGTCGTCCACGCCGACGATGTCCGGCGTCGCCTCAAACGCCGCCCGCACCTTGGCGGCCACGGCCACCTGACCGGCGTAATCCGGCCCGTACACCTCGGCAACGATAGGCGACAGCACCGGCGGGCCGGGCGGCACTTCGACCACCTTGGCGTTGCCGCCGTGCTTCTTCGCAATGGCCGCCACGGCATCGCGCACCGCAATGGCGATCTGGTGACTCTTGCGGCTGCGCTGGTGCTTGTCCACCAGGTTCACCTGGATGTCACCCATCTCCGGCAAGGCACGCAGGTAATACTGGCGCACCAGACCGTTGAAGTTGATCGGCGCGGCGGTGCCGGCGTAGGCCTGGAAGTCGGTCACCTCGTCCACCTTGGCCAACTCGTCGCCCATCTCGCGCAGCACTTCGGCAGTGCGCTCCACCGGCGTACCGACGGGCATGTCGAGGACCACCTGGAACTCGCTCTTGTTGTCGAAGGGCAGCATCTTCAGCACGACAAGCTGCACCACCGCCAGCGACACCGACAGCACGATGGCCAGCAACACGCCAAACCACAGCTTGGCCCGTGCCCGCCCGCCGGTGCGCGGATCGAGCAGCGGCGTCATGATGCGGCGGAACAGAGCTTCGAGCTTTTGCGTCAGCTTGTCCGGCGCGTGGCCGCCTGCCGCTGTGGCATGGCCTGCGCCCTTCATCAGCTTGCCGGCCAGCCAGGGCGTGACGATGAAGGCCACCGCCAGCGAGATAAACATGCCCATCGACGAATTGATCGGGATCGGGCTCATGTACGGCCCCATCAGGCCGCTCACGAAAGCCATCGGCAGCAGTGCCGCAATCACCGTGAAAGTGGCCAGGATGGTCGGCCCGCCGACTTCATCGACAGCCTTGGGAATCAGCTCCCACAAGGGTTTTTCCGGCTCCAGCGCATGCCAGCGATGGATGTTCTCGACGACTACGATGGCGTCGTCCACCAAGATGCCGATGGAGAAAATCAGCGCAAACAGACTCACCCGGTTGAGCGTGAAGCCCCACGCCCAGGAGGCGAACAGCGTGGCCGCCAGGGTCAGTGTCACCGCCGCGCCGACAATCACCGCCTCGCGCTTGCCCAGCGCGAAGAACACCAGCAACACCACCGCCGAGGTCGCAAAGACCAGCTTGCCGATCAGCTTGTCAGCCTTTTCGGTGGCGGTGGCGCCGTAGTTGCGGGTCACGCTCACTTCGACGCCGTCCGGCACGACGCTGCCTTTCAGGGCTTCCATGCGCCGGATCACCCCGTCGGCCACATCGGCAGCGTTCTCGCCGGGCTTCTTGGAAATCGACAGGGTAACGGCCGGGAAGCGCTCGTTGCCGGCCTCCGCAGCCCCCGGAGCAGCCTTGCCGAGACCATGCCAGACGTAGCGCGACGGCTGGTCCGGCCCATCCACCACGCTGGCCACATCGGCCATGTACACCGGCTTGCCGGCAGAAACGCCCACCACCAGGCGCCGTACATCGTCGGCACTGGCCAGATAGGTGCCAGTCTGCACCAGCACCTCCCGGTTGCCGCTGGCCAGCGTGCCGCTCGGCTGGGACGCATTGGCGAGCAGCAGCGCGCCCTTCAAATCCTGCGGCGTGACGCCGAAACCGTTCATCCGCCCGGCGTCCATCAGTACCCGCACCACATGCCCCGGGCCACCGATGGTGCTCACGTCCCGCGTGCCCTTGACCCGCTTGAGCTCCAGTTCGACGGCCCGCCCCACTTGCTGCAGTTCGAAGGCCGAACGTGCCGGATCGCGGGTCCACAAGGTCAGCGCAACAACGGGCACATCGTCGATGCCCTTCGGCTTGATGATCGGCTCGCCGACACCCAACTGCGGCGAGATCCAGTCCCGGTGGCTGTGGATGGTGTCATACAGGCGCAGGATGGCGTCCTGGTTGGGCACCCCCACCTTGAACTGCACGGTGATCACTGCCATGCCCGGGCGCGACACCGAATACACGTGATCCATGCCGGTGATGCGCGACAGCACCTGCTCGGCCGGTCGGGCCACCAGCGCCTCCACGTCCTTCGCCGAGGCGCCCGGAAAGGCCACCATCACGTCGGCCATGGTCACGTCGATCTGCGGCTCTTCTTCCTTGGGTGTGATGATCGTGGCGAACACGCCGAGGAGCATCAGCACCAAAGCCAGCAAGGGGGTAAGCGCGTTACGCTGGAACAGCGCCGCGATGCGTCCGGAGATTCCCATAGCTCAGTTCGCCCGGCGAACGAGACCGGCACGCACCGGGTCGAGAGCCACTGTTTCGCCGCCCGTCAGCCCGGCCAGCACCTCGACCGAACCGTCTTCCAGCACGCTGCCAACGCGCAACTGGCGCAGGCTGAAGCCGCCCTTGCCGTCGGCCACATACACGCCGGTCAACTCGCCCCGGCGCAGGATTGCCGCCGCCGGCACCGCCAGCCGCGGCGCCTCGCCCAGCAGAAAATGGACCCGCGCCGCCATGCCCGGCACCACGCCGCCAGCATCGGCCGGCAGACTCACGCGCACCCGCGCCGTGTGGGTACGTGGATCGGCGGAGGGCAGCACGGTGACCGACGCCGCATCCAGCCAGCGTCCGGTTTCGGGGAATTCGACCTTCGCCTTCAGCCCGCCCTTGCCCAGTTCGGCAAGCTGCGACTGGGGCACGTCGGCCACCGCGCGCAGGGCGCCGGGCTCGTAGACGATCATCAGCGCCCGGCCGGGCTGGGCCATCTCGCCAACTTCGGTGAGGCGCTGGGCGACGATGCCGGTGAGCGGCGAGGTGACGCTGGCGAAACCGCGCGACACATCCGCCTGGGCGCGGCCGGCCTCGGCCGCCTTGTGCTGGGCGGCGGCGGCGTCGAAAGTGGCCTGGGCCTGATCAAGAGCCGAACCACTGACAAAGTTGCGCGCCTTCAGGCTGCGTGTGCGCTCCAGTGCGTTACGGGCATCCACCAGGCGGGCCTGGGCGGCGGCCACATTGGCACTGGCGGCGGCCACGCCCTGGTCCGCCTCGCGGGTATCGATGCGCATCAGGATGTCGCCCTGGCGCACCCGGGCGCCGGCGTCCACCCGCGTTTCCAGCACACGCCCCTGCACCTGGGCAGACACGGTGGCCTGACGCACCGCTTCTATCGTGGCTTCACTGGCGTAGGTCCGGGCGCGGGCCTGCAGCTTGAGCTGCACAGTCGGCACCGCCGTCTCGGCGGCAAGCGCGGGGACAGCGGGAAGGAGAGCGACCACCACGAGAAGGGCCGCAGGCAGGGCATGATGAAATCGGAGCATAATATAAGAATACTCTTATATTATGCTCCGTCAAGACAGATTCAGCCCTTGCGGCGCACCACGCCTTCCACGCAACGTCCGCCGTCAAGAAAGACCAGATCCGGAAACGCCAGCATCCGGGCGATGGCGATACCCCGTCCATGAGGCTCAACCGAACGGGTGGGATTGAGGTTCAGGTAGGGTGCGGGATCGAAGCCCTGCCCCTGATCGCGGATCAGGAAACGGATCTCCCGCGGACGGCACTCCACCCGCAACAACGCAAAGCCGGCGGCATGCTCGGGCGACCCGAGCAGGCGCTCCACCTCGTTGCGCCAGGCTCCCGCGGCCATCAACGCACACTTGCGGTCAAAACCCAGACCAAGATTGCCGTGCTCGATGGCATTGATCATCAGCTCGGACAGGGCGATCTGCACCGACGCGGGATCGGGACACAAACCCGCCACCAACTGGGACAAGCCCGCCACATCCTCAAGGGTTCGAAACGGAAAATACCCACCCCACTGGGGCGCAGCCTCGCCTCCCGGCAAGCCCAGCGCAGCAAGCACCGTGCGGGGCTCGACCGGTTTGACCAGGAAACCCGACGCCCCGCTACGCAGGGACGTCTCGATCATCGGCAGGTCTTCCGCCTCCACCAGCATCGTCACTGGCACCCCGGTAGCCCTGAGCTGCGGCAGCAAATCGAAACCGGCGGCGTGGGAACAGGCATCGAGAATCACCCGCTCGACGCCCAGTTTTCCGGCAGCCAGCCGGGAGGCGGCCTCCGCGCTGGACAGACGCTGACAGGCATAGCCGGCAGGCGCCAGCCAGCCCTCGAGCACGGCCGTCATTTGCGGATCGTCTCCCACCAGCCAGACCCGGCTAGCCGTCGAACGCACGAAACCTCCCTGACCCGGATGCAGCATGAACGCCTCAAACGCCGGCCGAATAGGCCGCCATCGCCCGCACCACACCCTCATCTTCACCCACTGCGAGGGCCAGCTCGATATGGCACTCCGGATGCTTGGTCCGGACAGCCTCCATCAGTACTGGCACGTCCCGCTTCAGATGCCCGCCCTGGGCAAGAAACAGCGGAACCACACGCACATCGGTCGCCCCCGACGCCGCCGCCGCTTCAACGGCGTCAACCAGGGTCGGCTCCATGAATTCCAGGAAAGCCAGAATGACCGTTGCCGCCGGCCGCAACTGCTGCACCTCCGCCGCAATCCGGCGTGCCGGCAAAGCCCATTCCGGATCCCGTGCCCCGTGGGCGAACAGTACGATTGCTTGCTGCGTCATTCCAAACTCCCGATCTGGCTGAATTTTTACAAGATGTTAATCCTCCGGGACAGCCAGCCATGTTCAAATCCGTGCCCGCCCCAAAGCTTCCCGTAACCATGTGTGACATTGTCCCTCTTCGGGCGAATTTAGTTCATCCGAGCGTGTATTCATTCCTTTTCCTCACCCTCGCTACCCCCATCGCCCACGCCCAACTGCGCCCCGAGTCGGTACCCGGCGGAGTGGCCGAAATCGCCGTCGCCGCGGCAGGCGCACCCCGCCCGGAAGTTCGCTATGGCGGCAAACCGGTGCTGCTCCAGCAGCGCAAGAACGGCTGGTACGCACTGGTCGGCCTGCCCCTCGACACGCCGGTCGGCGAACAGCAACTCGACATCGGCCCCGACGGCCACCGCCAGCCCCTGCCCTTCCCGGTCTCCGCCAAGGCTTACCCGATCCAGAAGCTGAGCATCAAGAACCCGAAGATGGTCAATCCGGACGAGCAGGATCTGACCCGCATCAACGCCGAGCGCGAACGCCAGATCGCCATCCGCAGCCTGTTTCGCGACGTGCCGGTGGCGCGCACCGACCTCAGCCTGCCAGCCAGCGGACGCCTGTCGAGCCGCTTCGGCCTGCGCCGGGTCTTCAACGGCGAGCCGCGTGCGCCCCACACCGGCCTCGACGTGGCCGTGCCCGCCGGCACGCCGATCCGCGCCCCGGCCGACGGGGTGGTCAGCGAAGTGGGCGACTTCTACTTCAACGGGAAAACGGTGTTCGTGGACCACGGCCAGGGCTTTGTCAGCATGGTCTGCCACCTCAGCCAGGCCAGCGTCGAAGTCGGCCAGCCGGTGCGCCGCGGCGAAGCCCTCGGCCAGTCCGGCAGCAGCGGCCGGGCTACCGGGCCGCACCTGCACTGGAGCGTCTATCTGAACGGTGCGGCGGTGGACCCGGCCCTGTTCATTGGGCCTCAGCCGGCGCCGTCGTCAGCCCGTTGATCACCCGTGCGGCGGCAAACATGCCGATACAGGCGGTAACCGTCACCACCGAACCGAAGCCGGTGCAATTGAGGCCGGCCGGGGCGCTGGCCGGCATGTCGCAGGCGGCCTCTGCCACCGGGTAGTGCAGCGGCTCGGCCGAGTACACCGCCTCGATGCCGAACTTTCTCCGCACATCGCGGGGAAAGCCATGGTTCTGGCGCAGTTGCCGACGCACCTTGGCCAAGAGCGGGTCCTGCTCGGTACGCGACAGGTCGGCGACACGGATCTGCGTCGGATCGAGCTGCCCGCCGGCGGCACCGCAGGTCACCAGCGGCAAGCCCGTGTCGCGGCAAAACATCACCATCGCCATCTTCACGCGCACCGCGTCAATGGCGTCGATCACGTAATCGAAGCCGGCACCGAGGAGTTCGGCGGCGTTGTCGATGGTCACGAAATCATCGACCACCGTCACCACGCAGGCCGGGTTGATCCCGGCGATGCGCTCGCGCATGGCCTCGACCTTAGCCTGGCCGAGCGTCGCATCGCAGGCGTGAATCTGGCGGTTGATGTTCGACTCGGCCACATGATCGAGGTCGATCAGGGTCAGATGCCCCACCCCGCTGCGCGCCAGCGCCTCGGCCGCCCACGAGCCCACGCCGCCGATGCCGACCACGCACACGCGTGCCGCCGCCAGCCGGGCCCGCCCCGCTTCGCCATACAGGCGGGCAATGCCGCCAAAGCGGCGGGGATCAACGGGGCTAGCGGTTTCAGTCGTTTCCATGGTGTGGGGCAAGTTCTGTGCAGGCGCGCAAATATATACGAACAGGCGATAATCCCGGCCATTCCCGCCAAAACACCCCTTGCCATGCCCCGCTACCCGCACATCCTCTTTGACCTCGACGGCACCCTGATCGACTCCGCCCCGGCCATTCTGGCCAGCTTTCGCAGCGCTTTCGCCCAGACCGGCATCCAGCCGGTCATCGCCATCGACGAAAGCATCATCGGCCCGCCGCTGATGGAAACCCTGCAACTGCTCTCCGGCAGCCACGATCCGGCCCTCATCGCCCGCCTCGCCGACGCCTTCAAGGCCAGCTACGACACCGAAGGCTACAAGGCCACCGCCGCCTACGACGGTGTCGGCGCGATGCTCGCCCGCCTCAAAGGTGCCGGTCTGTCCCTCTCCATCGCCACCAACAAGCGCATCCACCCCACCCGGCTGATCCTCGAACACCTGGGCTGGAGCGGCTTTTTCGACCACGTGTACGCCCTCGACCTGTTCGCGCCGCGCCTGCCCCACAAGGCAGCAATGATCGAACGCCTGATCGCCGACCGGGAAATCCCCAAAGAGGCCGCCATCTACATTGGCGATCGCAGCGAAGACGGCCAATCAGCCGATGCCAACGGCCTGCCCTTCATCGCCGCCACCTGGGGCTACGGCAGCATCACTGCGGAGGAGATGCCTGCCCACTGGCGTCAGGCCACCACCCCCGAGAACATGGGACAGGCCCTGCTGGCAGACTGAAGCCCCCAGCCGACCCGGTAAAAACCGGCAAACCCGCTTGGCATCAAGCCGTGGTTTTCACTAAACTTGTCTGGCCCGCCACTCAAATTCGCTGTCAGCCATGCTCCAGTCCGCCCCGCGCAAAGCCCTCATCGCCCTCACCATCCTGGCTGGTGGCGCCCTGCTGGACCCAGGCCCGGCGCAGGCACGCCGCTTCGGCGGCGGGCGCAGCATCTCCATGAGCCGGGACATCCACGTCCACTCGACACCGGCCCCCCGCAGCAGCAGCGCCAGCCCCATCGACCGGGCACCCTACCCGATAGAACACGCCCCCCTCACGTCGAGCCGTGCCAGCGCACGCGACAGCAGCAATTTTTTGCCTGACGCAGGCAGCGCGCTCCTCCTTCGCGCCCGCCTGGACGCCATCCAGCGCCGCAACGCCGCCCGGGAGAACGAAGCCTTCGCACGCACGGGCAGCCGTGCTCCGGCGGCAGCGATGGAAACATCGGCCCCCTCCACCCATGACACCTCGTTCCGTTCAGGCACGGGCCGCAGCGACACTCCCGCCGAATACACCAGCCGCCCTGCCGACCCACGCTTCGCCAGACTCACCGACAACCAGCCGGCGCCCACCGCCGCCTGCGAATTCAAGCCAGTGATGAGCGATGCCGACTACATTGCCTGCGGCGCAACGCCACCCCAGTTTTCATCACCACGCTGACACACCGGAATAACCCCCCTTTCCCCCTGCTGTTCCACCCTAAGCCGCCTCCCCGCCACGCATAACATCGGCCCCATATTTCCCTGGAGCGCCGATGAAAGCCGTGATCCTCGCGGGGGGCCTGGGCACCCGCATCAGCGAAGAGACCATCTCCCGTCCGAAACCGATGATCGGTATCGGCGGGCGTCCCATTCTCTGGCACATCATGAAAATGTATTCCAGCCATGGCATTCACGACTTCGTGATCTGCTGCGGCTACATGGGCTACGTGATCAAGGAATACTTCGCCAACTACTTCCTGCACATGTCGGACGTCACCTTCGACATGACCAACAACCGCATGGAAATCCACGAACGCCACGCCGAACCGTGGCGCGTCACCCTCGTGGACACCGGCGACAGCACCCAGACCGGCGGCCGCCTGGCTCGTGTGCGCCAGTACGTGCAGGACGAGGAAGCCTTCTGCTTCACTTACGGTGACGGCGTGGCCGACATCGACATCAGCGCCGAGATCGCCTTCCACCGGGCCCACGGCAAGGCCGCCACGGTAGCCGCCGTCCAGCCGCCGGGGCGCTTCGGCTCGCTGGAGCTCAATGGCGATTCGGTCAGCGCCTTCGTCGAAAAACCGCTCGGCGACGGCGGCTTCATCAACGGCGGATTCTTCGTCCTGTCGCCCAGCGTGCTCGAGTTGATCGACGACGACCAATGCGTCTGGGAAGCCGGCCCGATCAACCAGCTCATTGCCCGTGATCAGCTCGCCGCCTTCCAGCACACCGGCTTTTGGCGCCCCATGGACACCCTGCGCGACAAGACCACCCTGGAAGAAATGTGGAACAGCGGAACCGCGCCGTGGAAAACCTGGTGAATCCCGCCTTCTGGCGTGGCCGGCGGGTTTTCGTCACCGGCCACACCGGCTTCAAGGGCAGCTGGCTGTGCCTGTGGCTGCAGGCCATGGGCGCCGAAGTCTCCGGCTACGCCCTCGCCCCCGCCACCAGCCCGGCGCTCTTCGCGGTAGCCGGCGTCGCCAGGGGCATGACCTCCACGCTCGGCGACGTGCGCGACTACCCCGCCCTGACCGCTGCCATGGCCGCCGCCCGCCCCGAAATCGTCCTGCACCTGGCCGCCCAGCCGCTGGTGCCGCTGTCCTACGCCGAACCGGTGGAAACCTTCGCCACCAACGCCATGGGCACCGTGCACCTGCTCGAAGCCGTACGCCACGTACCGGGCATCAAGGCGGTGGTCGTGGTCAGCAGCGACAAGTGCTACGAGAACCGCGAACAGGATCAGGGCTACCGGGAGACCGACCCCATGGGCGGCCACGATCCCTACTCGGCCAGCAAGGGCTGCACCGAGCTGATCGTCGCCTCGTATCGCCGGTCCTTCCTCGCCGCGCAAGGTGTTGCCGTGGCCAGCGCCCGCGCCGGCAACGTGATTGGCGGCGGCGACTGGACCGCCAGCCGGCTGGTGCCCGACGTACTGGCCGCCTTTGCCGCCGGCTCGCCGGTCACCCTGCGCAACCCCGGCGCCATCCGCCCCTGGCAGCATGTGCTCGAACCCCTGTCCGGCTACCTGACCCTGGCACAAAAGCTGGTCGAAGAAGGCGACGCCTGGGCCGAGGGCTGGAACTTCGGCCCCGCCGACAGCGATGCAAAAACCGTCGCCTGGGTTGTCGAGCAGCTCGCCACCGCCTGGGGCCCCGACGCCCGCTGGGCCGTGGCCGCCGAAGCCCAGGTTCACGAAGCCCGCATTCTCAAGCTCGACTGCGGCAAGGCCCGTGCCCGGCTGGGCTGGCATCCCCGCTGGCCGGCCGATACAGCCGTGGCCCGCAGCCTCGGCTGGTATCAAGCCTGGCGCAAAGGTGCCGACATGCATACCTACACCCTCGACGAAATCGCCGCCTTCGGACGCACCCCATGAGCCTGATCCGCCAGACCCTCCTTGCCGACGCCAACGGCCGCCTCCAGCTCGACCTGCCAGAGCTGGCCGGCCAGGAGCTGGAAGTCATCGTCCGCCCGGCCCGCAGCGCCGCCGCCCCGCAGGCCTGGCGCCCCGGCATCGACGCCGTGCCGCCCTCCGGCAAGGTCGTCGGCGACCCTGAAAAAGACGCGATGATCGACGCGGCGCTCGACGCCTGGCTCACCACGGGCCGCTTCAACGACGCCTTCGAAGAGCGCCTGGCGAAGTTTGTCGGCGTCACCCACGCCCTCACCGTCAACTCCGGCTCGTCGGCCAACCTGGTGGCCTTCTCGACGCTCACCTCGCCCAAGCTCGGCGCCCGCGCCATCCAGCCGGGCGACGAAGTCATCACCGTCGCCGCCGGCTTCCCGACCACCGTCAATCCGATCCTCCAGAACGGCGCCGTGCCGGTCTTCGTGGACGCCACCCTGCCCGGCTACAACATCGACGTATCGATGCTCGAAGCCGCCCTGTCGCCCAAAACCAAGGCGATCATGATCGCCCACACCCTCGGCAACCCCTTCGACCTCGACGCCGTCTGCGCCTTTGCCCAGGCCCACGACCTGTGGCTGATCGAAGACTGCTGCGACGCCCTCGGCTCCACCTGGAAAGGTCGCAAGGTCGGCACCTTCGGCCACCTCGCCACGCTGTCCTTCTACCCCGCCCACCACATCACCATGGGCGAAGGCGGCGCCGTGCTCACCAGCGACCCCACCCTGCGCCAGATCGCCGAATCCTTCCGCGACTGGGGCCGCGACTGCTGGTGCAAGCCCGGCTGCGACAACACCTGCGGCAAGCGCTTCGGCTGGCAACTGGGCAGCCTGCCGCCCGGCTACGACCACAAGTACACCTACAGCCACATTGGCTACAACCTGAAGATCACCGATATGCAGGCCGCCTGCGGCCTCGCCCAGCTCGACCGGCTGGAAGGCTTTATCGACGCCCGCAAGCGCAACTTCGCCTACCTCACCGACAAGCTGGCCGACTGCCGCGACTTCCTGGTCCTGCCCGAAGCCACCCCCGGCAGCGACCCGTCGTGGTTCGGTTACCCGATCACCCTGAAGCCCGAAGCCGGCGTCAATCGGGTCGATCTGCTGCAGTACCTCGACCAGCACAAGATCGGCACCCGCCTGTTGTTCGCCGGTAATCTCACCCGCCAACCCTCCATGGCCGGGCGCAATTTCCGCGTCGTCGGCGAGCTGCCGGTGGCCGACCGCATCATGCGCGACACCTTCTGGATCGGCGTGTGGCCGGGGCTAACCGATGCCCAGCTCGACTACAGCGCCGAACTCATCGGGCAATTCCTGGGCGTCGGCCTGTAGGCAGGACATCACCGCCATGGCCGCCGCTCTCCACCGCCCCTGTCCCGTGTGCACCAGCCGCACGCTGGAGACGCTGGCCCCCCTGACCCTGCCCCAACCCAGCGGTTCGCCACTGCCCGACGGCTATCGCCTCGTCGCCTGCAGCGCCTGCGACTTTGCCTTCGCCGACACCCCGGCTCCCCAGTCGGCCTACGACCACTACTACCGGAGCCTCGCCAAGTACGGCGGCCCCACCGGCACCGGAGCGGGTCAGAATCCGGCCGACCTGCACCGCCTCGAACAGCTCGCCACGCGCATCGAAACCTGGCTGCCCGGGCCCGACGTCCGCCTGCTCGACCTGGGCTGCGGCGCCGGCGGACTCCTCGCCGCACTGGCCGCCCGCGGTTACACCCGCGCCGAAGGGCTCGACCCGGACCCGGCCGCCGTCCGCGCCGCCCACAGCCATGGCCTTGTCGTGCAGGAAGGCCTCATCGGCGACGCCCCGGCACGCTACGCCGGGCAACGCTTCGACCTGATCGTGCTCTCCCATGTGGCCGAGCACCTGCGTGACCTCGACTGGCTGCGGCAACTGGCCGACCTGCTCGCCCCCGGTGGCACCCTGTACATCGAAGTGCCCGACCCGCGCGGCTACCGCTGCGATCCACGGCCGCCGTACTACTACTTCGACAGCGAACACATCAACCACTTCAGCCCGCGGGCACTGGCCCGGCTGTTCAGCGCAGCCGGCCTGGCACCCGCAGCCTTTGTCGACTGCACCCTGAGCCTGCCGGACGGCAGCACCTACCCGGCCTTCGCCGGCATCGCCCGCGCCCTGCCCGCCGCCGACGCACCCGATACGCCCCCCGCCATGCTGGACCACCTGCGCGCCTACATCGCCGACAGCGCCCGCCGCGCCGCCGACAGCGTATCGATCCAGCCGCCGCTCGACCCGGCCGCGCCGCTGCTGGTGTGGGGCGCCGGCTCGTGGGCCCAGCGCCTGCTCGGGCAAAACGCCATTCCGCTGCCCCGGGTTGTGGCCTTTCTCGACGGCGCCCCCAACAAGCAAGGGCAGACTTTTGCCGGCAAGCCCGTCGTTTCCCCTGCCGAGGGACTAAGTCGTCACCCAGAGGCACAAGTTCTGGTCTGCGTGGCCGTAAACCCCCATCAAATCGCGGCAGAAATCCGCCGCCTTGAACCCGGCTCAGCCCGCAACCTTCACTTCATCACCGAACGCCCATGAAAGTTTCCGAACGGATCGCCGACTGGCTGGCCGACCATGGAATCGAACAGGTCTTCACCGTCACCGGCGGTGGCGCCATGTACCTGAACCAGGCCCTCGCCAGCCACCCGCGCCTGAACTGCACCTTCATGCACCACGAGCAGGCCTGCGCCATGGCCGCCGAAGGCTACGCGCGCATCGCCGGCAAGCCGGCGGTGGTCATGGTCACCACCGGCCCCGGCGGCATCAACGCCCTCAACGGCGTGTTCGGCGCCTTCACCGATTCGATCCCGATGCTCGTCATCGGCGGCCAGGTCAAGCGTGCCACCTGTCTCGACTACACCCCCGTGGCCGGCCTGCGCCAGTTGGGCGACCAGGAAGGGCCGGTCGTCGCCATGGCCCGGCCGGTGACCAAGCTGGCCGAAAGCGTCGCCAGCCCCAAAGCCCTCATCGACCTGCTGCCCCGCGCGCTGGCCACCGCCATCAGCGGTCGCCCCGGCCCGGTGTGGCTCGACATTCCCCTCGACGTACAGTCGGCCGAGTGCGACGTGATTCCGCCGCTGACCCTGCCCGCCACCAGCACACCCACTGACCTCGCCGACAACTGCCGGCAGATCGTCGAGCAGCTCCGCCAGGCCCACCGGCCGCTCATCCTGGCCGGTACCGGTGTGCGTCTGGCCGGCGCCGACAAGGCCCTACTGGCCTTCGCCGAAGCCCACGGCATCCCGGTGGCCACCGCCTGGACCCACGACCTGATCGCCAGCGATCACCCGCTGTTCGCCGGCCGCCCCGGCACCATCGGCACCCGCGCCGGCAACTTCTGCACCCAGAGCGCCGACTTCGTGCTGGTCATCGGCTCGCGCCTGAACATCCGCCAGGTCAGCTACAACTGGGACAGCTTCGCCAAAAACGCCTTCATCGCCCAGGTGGACGTGGACCCGGCCGAATTCGCCAAGCCCTTCGTGCAGCCCGATCTGCGCGTCACCAGCGACGCGCGGGTTTTTCTCGACCGCCTGAGCGAAGCCTGCGCCACGCAGCTGCCCAACTACGCGCCGTGGGCCGCCTGGTGCCGCGACATCCGCGCCCGCTACCCGATCTTCACTGCGCCGCCCGCCAGCGCCGGCATTCACCCCTACACGCTGGTGAGCCGCATCTTCGACCAACTGCGCGACGACGACATCGTTGTCTGCGGCAACGCCTCGGCGTGCATCCTGCCCTTCCAGGTCGGCCACCTGAAGGCCGGCCAGCGCATGTTCAGCAACTCCGGCTCGGCCTCGATGGGCTTCGACCTGCCTGCCGCCATCGGCGCCGCCCGCGCCGCCGGCACGCGCCGGGTGGTGTGCTTTGCCGGCGACGGCAGCCTGCAGATGAACATCCAGGAGCTGCAGACCCTCAAGACCCTCGGCCTCGACGTGGCGATCGTGCTCATCGACAACGGCGGCTACCTGTCCATCCGCCAGACCCACGAGAACTTCTTCGGCCGCATCGTCGGCGCCACCCCGGCCTCGGGGGTCGAGTTCCCCGACTTCGCGCTGGTCGCCCGCGCCTACGGCCTCGACGCCGTCAGCCTGGCCACGCCGGACGATCTGCCGGCCCTCGACGCCGCCCTCGCCCGCCGCGGCCCGATCCTCATCGCCGCCCACGTCGATCCGGAGCCGGGCTTCGAGCCGCGCATCAAGTCCCGCGCCCTGCCCGAAGGCGGCTTCGCCACCCCGGAACTCGACGACATGTTCCCCTTCCTGCCGCCCGCCGAACTCGCTGCCGTGCATCAAGAAGCCGCGGCCATCAAGGCGCTTCGCCCAACCAGCCATGAAAGGCCCCGGCCATGACCAGCGCCCGCTTTCCCGATCTGTCCTTCGACGCCGACACCGTTCGACTCGACGAGGCGCGCCGCGACGGCGTGCTGATCTTCGGCTCCGGCAACTTCGCACGAGCCCTCAGGCGGGCCCTGGATGCACTCGGCGTGCCGGTGGTCGCCTTCGTCAACTCGGCCGGCCCGGCGCACACCCAGGACGGACTGGCCGTCCTGCCCCTGGCGGAAGTCGACCCCGTCCATCGCACCAAGGCCATGTGGGTGGGCGTGTTCAATCACCAGCCCAACGCCAACTACGCGCTGCTGAAATCCCTGTGCCAGGAGGCCGGCTTCGCGCGCGTCGTGCTGCCCCAGCACTACTTCGAAATCGTCGAAGAGCACATGGGCTGGCGCTACTGGCTGAGTGCCCGCAGTGGCTACGCCAGCCGCAGCGCCGAATTGCAGGCCGCCTTTGCACGCCTCGACGACGACGAGAGCCGGCAGATCTTCGCCGACACCCTGCGCTTCCGGCTCGGCCGGCTCGACGCCATTCCTGGCGCGCCGGTGGCCGACCTGCACTACTTTCCGGACTTCGTCGTGGCCGCCTGCACGACCCGTCACCCGCGCCCGCTGAGCCTTCTCGACGGCGGCGCCTACGACGGCGACACCATCGCCACCGCCCTCACCCGCCTCCCGCTGGGCGAGGCCTACGCCTTCGAGCCCGACCCGGGCAACTACCACGCCCTCACCGAGCGCGCCCGCGACCTGCCGATTCCGGTCACCTGCTTTCCCTGCGGCCTGTCCTCCGAAACCCGGACCCTGCGCTTCAGCAGCGGCCAGGGCGAAGCCAGCACGGTCAGCGAGCAAGGCGACCAGATGATCCAGGTGGTCAGCATCGACGACTGCCTGCCTACCGCCCGCGTCGATTACCTGAAGCTCGACGTCGAGGGCCACGAAATGGAAACCCTGCAGGGCGCCACCCGGCTGATTCGCCGCAACCGCCCGGCCATGGCCATCGCCGGCTACCACCGCTGGGACGACCTGTGGCGCATTCCGGCCTTCATTGCCACCCTCGATCTCGACTACCGGCTGCGCTTCCGCATCCACACCCACAATTCCTTCGAAGCGGTTTTCTACGCTTATTGAGGTGCCATCATGAACAACGCCATCTTTGAAAACCTGTTCATCCTCGAACTGGCCAACAACCACTGGGGCCGCCTTGACCGGGGCCTGCGCATCGTCAACGACTTCGCCCAGGTGGTCCGCTTCAACAATGTGCGAGCCGCCATCAAGCTGCAGTTCCGCGAGGCCGACCACTTCATCCACAAGGATTTTCGCGGTCGCGAGGACATCCGCTACATCAAGAAGACCGAGGCCACCCGGCTCAGCAAGGCCGAGTACCGGACGCTGGTGAAGGCCATCAAGGAGCGCAACTGCATCCCGATGGCCACCGCCTTCGACGAAGCCTCGGTGGATCTGTGCGAAGAGCTCGACCTGCCGATCATCAAGATCGCCAGCTCCGACATCAACGACTGGTTCCTCATCGAGCGCATCGCCGAGACGCGCAAGCCGGTCATCGTGTCCACCGGCGGATCCACGCAAAAAGACGTCGATGACATGGTGACCTTCTTCGCCAACCGCAACATTCCGCTGGCGGTGAATCACTGCGTCTCGATCTATCCGAGCGAAGACGACGAACTGGAGCTTAACCAGATCGACTTCCTGCGCCAGCGCTACCCAAAAAACGTGGTCGGCCTGTCGTCCCACGAGTATCACGACTGGAGCTCGTCGATGCTGCTCTCCTACGGCAAGGGCGCGCGCACCTGGGAACGTCACATCGACATCGAGGAAGGCGGCATCCCGGTGGCACCGTACTGCTCCCTGCCGCACCAGATCGACGAATGGTTCAAGGCCTATCACAAGGCGGTTGAAATGTGCGGTGGCACCGGCACTTCCAAGCGCGTCCCGAAGCGGAAGGAAACCGAATACCTCGACGGCCTCGTGCGCGGCGTCTATGCCAAGCGCGACCTCCCAGTCGGCTACGAACTGCAGCACCAGAACCTCGAGGACGACTTCTACCTGGCCATCCCGCTGCAAAAGGGCCAGCTGTCGTGCCGCGAAGCCATGAACGGGCTCAAGCTCACGCGCCCCGTTTCCAAGGACACGGCGCTCACCATCGACGATGTGGAGAGCCCCTATTCCCAGAACGAAGTGCTGCGCAAGCTGATCTACAGCCGCGGCCTCTGAGCCCGCCAGCGAGCCTCCTGCGCCATGCTGCCCGATCCCCGCTGCCCGCCCGTGCAGGGTCGCCTGACGGCCCTGCACGACCACCTGGACGCGTCGCCACTGGACGGCCGAACGGTGTTCATCACCGGCGGCACGGGCTTTTTCGGCTACTGGATGCTGAGCCTGTTCGACCTGCTCCGGCAACGGGGCGTCGACGTCCGGGTGCGCCTGCTGTCGCGCAATCCGGCCGCCTTTGCCGCCGTCGCGCCCTATTTTTCCGCGCAATCGTGGGTCAGCTGCGTACGCGGTGACGTCAAGAGCTTCGCGGATGCCACGCCCGCCGACCTGCTCATCCACGCCGCCACCGACACCGACGCCGCCGCCCACCGGGATCCGCTGGCGATCATGGACAACATCCTGCTCGGCACCCGCCACACCCTCGCCCATGCCCTGTCCAGCGGCGTGAGGCGGGTCCTCTACGTCAGCTCAGGCGCGGTGTATGGCGTGCAGCCGGCCGACATTGAACAGCTCCCCGAATCCGCTTCCTGCGCCTGCGACGCGACCCACCCGGACAGCGCCTACGGCTCGGCCAAGCGCGGCGCAGAGCAATGGTGCGTGCAGTTCGGCCGGGAACACGGCATCGCCATTCCCATCGCCCGCTGCTTCGCCTTTGTGGGCGCCGGCCTGCCCCTCAACGGGCATTTCGCCATTGGCAACTTCATCGGCGACGCCCTCGCCGGCCGCCCGATCTGCGTAAACGGCGACGGCACTCCGCTGCGCAGCTATCTGTACGGCGCCGACCTGGCCATCTGGCTGCTCAAGATCCTGCTCCAGGGCACCCACGGCCAGGCCTACAACGTCGGTTCCGACCAGGCCGTCTCGATCCGCGAACTGGCCGAAACCGTACGCGACGCCCTGTGCCCCGAACACGCCGTGCACATCACCCGCAGCGCCCCCGACAACGCCTTGCGCTCGCGCTACATTCCCGCCATCGGGCGTGCCCGCAGCGAACTCGACCTGGATGTCTGGACATCTCTCGAGCAGGCCATCCGCCTTACCGCCGCCAGCGCCGCGCCCCATCAACACGCCTGAGTACAGCCCACATGCCCGCCACACGCCATCTCTACTCGCAGCCCCGCCGTCCGTACTACATCGACGCTCCGGCCTACCGGCGCACGTCGGCCGGCATCCGGGTGCTGCACCTCCTGTGCCATGCCCTCAACAGCATCGGCGAAGAAGCCTACATCTACAACACGACCGCCAACCCGGAGCTCGACACCCCGATCCTCACCGCCGAAATCGCCGAGCGCCACAAGAAGGCCGACCGTGAGCCGATCATCGTCTATCCGGAAGTGGTTGCCGGCAACCCGCGCCGGGCAGGCTCGGTGGTGCGCTACGTCCTCAACAAGGCCGGGCTGCTCGGCGGCGACAAGGCCTATGCCGAGACGGAACTCATTTTCGGCTACGGCCGCAACGTGCTGCCCGACGATGCCGACCAGGACAACATCCTGTTCCTGCCGCCCATCGACACCCAGGTCTTCAACAACCTGGACAACCCCCTCGACAAGCAGCGCAGCGGCATCCTCCTTTACCCCGGACGTCACCAGTCGGGGCTGGCGCGCTACCCGGAACTGGCCGCCGAGGCCACGCTCATCACTGCTGACTGGCCCGAGTCCCACCAGGACATGGCCGATCTGTTTCGGCGCAGCGAAGCCGTTTACTGCTTCGAATCCACCGCCATCGCCCTTGAAGCCATCCTGTGCGGTTGCCCGGCCATCATCCTGCCTTCGCCCTTTTTCAACGGCACCCTGCTCAGCGAAGAAGAAATGGGCCGCGAAGGCATCGCCATCAACGACTCACCGGAAGAAATCGCCTTCGCCAAACGCACCGTCGGCCAGATGACGGAGACCTACCGGGCGGCGGAAGACCGTTTCTGGGGTCAGCTCGATCACTTCGTCAGCGTCACCCAGGTCATGCCCGTGCATGAAGTGCCGAAACTGCCCGGCGATGACCCGGTGCAGGCCGAAGCCATCCAGCGCTACGCCACCTGGCGCCGCCGCAAGACCCTCCAGGAGATCGACGCCCAACTGCTCGCCGAACGCATGGTGCTGCAGTGGAAGAACCGCCCCGGCATCCACCTGCTGCTCTCCCTCTACCCCGGCGAGGAAACGCTCCTCGCCGACACCCTCGACAGCCTCGCCGCCCAGCTCTATCCCGAATGGCTGCTGACCATCGTGACCGCCCTGTCGCCCCCGGAAGGCCTTGGCGAAACGCCCAACATCCAGTGGCTGGCCCTGCGCGACGAAGCCCACATCAACTACGTCATCGACGAAATGGCCGCGGCCTCGCCGGGCACCTGGCTGACCCGCATCGACCCGGGCCTGACGCTGGAGCCCCAGGCCCTGCAGGTCGTCGCCGACTACATCAACGAAAAACCCGACTGGCGTCTGATTTACTGCGACGAAGACACCCTTGAAGCCGACGGCAGCTTCACCCAGCCGCTCTTCAAGCCCGACTTCAACCTCGATCTGCTGCGCGCCCAGGCTTACTTCGGCTGCTTCATCGTCGTCGCCAAGCAGGCCTTCCTGGCTGCCGGCCGCTACGGCGACAAAACCGGCGCCGAGAACTACGACCTCAGCCTGCGCATCCTCGACCAGAACGGTGAGAGCAGCATCGGCCACATCGACCAGATGCTCGCCCACCTGTCCCGCAACTCGCAGCGGGCGATGCAGCCCGAAGCCGAAAAACTCGCCGTCACCGACCATCTGGCACGCTGCAGCCTCGACACCGCAGTCCTCGACGGTGCGCTCTTCGGCACCCGCCGCATCCAGTACAAGTGGGCCACGACGCCCAAGGTCAGCATCATCATCCCGACCCGCGACCGGGAAGAATATCTGCGTCCGCTACTCGAAAGCCTCTTCGAGCGGACCCGCTACCCGAACTACGAAGTCATCATCCTCGACAACGACAGCCGCGACCCGGACACCGTGCGCTACCTCGCCGGCCTCGTCGCCACCGAGCAAAAGCAGCGCACCCGTGTCATAGCCTTTCCCGGTGAATTCAGCTGGTCCGGCTGCGCCAATGCGGGCGCCGAAGCGGCCGAGGGCGACTACCTGCTGTTCCTCGACAACGACATCCACATCGTTCAGGACGACTGGCTGGCACGGCTGATGAGTATCGCCCAGCGTCCGGAAGTCGCCATCGTCGCCCCCCGCCTGACCTACCCTGAAACCGGCCGGGTCCAGCAGGGCGGCTCGATCCTGGGGCTCTACGGAACCGTCGGCAGTCCGTGGGACAACCAGCTCGAACTCTCCGACCCCGGCTACATGGGGCGGGCCCTGTGCGATCAGAACGTCAGCGCAGCCAGCGGCTCGGCCCTGCTCGTGCGCCGCAGCGCCTACGTGCAACTGGGTGGCTTCGACACCACCCACTTCGGGCTCGTTCACGGCGCCCTCGACCTGTGCCTGCGGGCCGGGGACGTCGGCCACAAGATCGTCTTTACCCCCCACTCCGCCCTGGTCCATTACGGCAGCATCTCGATCACGGCCCGCCAGCGCAAACTCGAAGGCCGACTGGCCGACCTGCTGGCCGCCCAATCGGCCAACGAAACCCTCATCCATCGCTGGATGCCACGCCTGGTTCACGACCCGGCCTACAACCGCAACCTGAGCCTGCTCGAACCCTACAAGCCCGAGCACGTCGCCCCCACCGACTGGGATCTCCACTTCCACGACCGACCGCGCATCCTCGCCATACCGGTTCCCGGCGGCGCCGGCGAATACCGCCTGCGCGCACCGCTGCGCATCGTCGGGCAGGCCGGACTCGCCCAGACCATGATCTGCGAGTCCCCCAAGGCCTTCGCGATGCGCATCCTCTCCCCGGTTGAAATCGCCCGCGCCGCGCCGGACGCGCTGGTCCTGCACCAGCCGCTCGACGACTCGCAGAGCGACGCCATCGAAAACTACGCCCGCTACCTGCCCAAGGTTCGGCGGATTCTCACCATCGATGACCTGGTCACCGACCTGCCGAAGAAGCACCCGCTCTACAAATCCGGCTACAAGGACGGACGCCAGCGCCTGCGCCGCAACCTCGCCCTGATGGACCGTCTGGTCGTCAGCACCCGGCCGCTGGCTGATTTGTGTGTCGACATGATCGAGGACATCCGGGTCATGCCCAACTGCCTCGAATGGGCAGTGTGGGGCGATGCTGTACCGCCGCGCCTGCCGCGCAAGAAGCCCCGTGTCGGCTGGGCCGGCGCCCAGCAACACCAGGGCGACCTGGAACTCATCTACCCCGTGGTCGAAGCCCTCGCCGACGAAGTGGACTGGATTTTCATGGGCATGTGCCCGCCCGCCCTGAAGCCCTTCGTGCATGAATCCCACGGCTTCGAAATCGATTTCAGCGCCTACCCGAAGGCCCTCGCCCGCCTTGACCTCGACCTGGCCATCGCCCCACTCGACATCCACCCCTTCAATGAGGCCAAGAGCAACCTGCGCCTGCTCGAATACGGCGCAATGGGCTGGCCGGTTATCTGCACTGACATTTATCCTTATCAGAACGCGCCCGTCACCCGCCTCCCCAACGAACCGGAGACGTGGATCAAAACGATTCGCGAACAACTCGCCGAGCCGGAAGCCCTGCGAGAAGCCGGGCTCACCCTGCAAGCCTGGGTTCACGACAGCTTCATCCTCGAGAACCATGCCGCAAGCTGGTTTGCAGCCTACGGACCTTGAAGGACTTCGCCCACTAATCTGTAGGCATATAAAAAACCGGCCGAAAACCCGGCCGGCACAGCAAATCAACCCTAAAGCTTTATTTTTCCGGGCCGCTATCACAAGCCAAGCGGTAATCCGCAAAGAAAAATGAAAAAAACGGTAACAGCAAAAAAGTCAACAAATATCTAAAGTCTTTTCGGTTTGCCCCGTTAATGATCACAACGGCGGTTGCCTTACACATACCCGGGCAAGGCGAACCAAAGTTAAGCCGAAACGCTTATCTTGAACGGATTTAAGGAGAACCAAAATGGCTGCCACTATCAACACCAATGCGATGTCGCTGAATGCGCAACGCAATCTTTCCACCTCCCAGGCAGGCCTGGCGACTTCGGTGCAACGTCTGTCTTCCGGCTTGCGCGTCAATAGCGCCAAGGACGACGCTGCCGGCCTGGCAATTGCCGACCGCATGAACGCCCAAGCCAAGGGCTTCGACGTGGCGATCCGCAACGCCAATGACGGCGTCTCGATGGCGCAGACCGCTGAAAGCGCGATGCAGGCAGTTACCGACAACCTGCAACGGATGCGCGAGCTGGCCGTGCAGGCCGCCAACGGCACCTACAGCAGCGGCGACCGCGCCAGTCTTGACACTGAATTTCAACAGCTCAACCAGGAAATTGCGCGCGTTGTTTCGGGCACCCAGTTCAATGGACAAAACGTCCTGAGCGAAGTCTCCGGCGGATTCTCCTTCCAGGTGGGCGCCGGTACGGCTTCGACTGACACGATCACTGTCGGCAGTGCCGTCACCCTGGCCTCTGCAACCTTCGGGACGACTACCGCAGGCGCCATCAGCGGCAGCTCCATCTCGGGTCAAGGCAGCGCCGGCGTGTCCGCCGCAACGGCAGCGATCTCGGCCATCGATGCGGCCCTGAACGTCCTGAACACTGCTCGTGCAACCTGGGGTGCCGTGCAAAACCGCTTTACCTCGGTGGTACAGACCCTGCAGGTCGCATCTGAAAACGCCCAGGCTTCCCGCGGTCGCATCATGGATGCTGACTTCGCCAAGGAAACCGCAGCCATGACCCGCGGCCAGATTCTGCAACAGGCCGGCACCGCCATGGTTGCACAAGCCAACAGCATGCCGAACAACGTGCTGTCCCTGCTCCAGTAAGCCTTTATTCACCAAAACCCGGCAGGCGCCGCCGCCCTGACAGGCGCGGCGCCCCTCGCTCGAGAGGGAGAAGATCATGAGCATCCAGCCAGTCGGCGCGAGAACCACGCAATACGCGCCCCCCGTGCAGCCTCCCGCCGCCCAGGTAGCAGGGGCAGGAACAGCACGGCAGGCAGAGGCCACTCCCGAAGCGAGCGGCGTGCAGCAAGCCCAGAACGCTACGCAGGCGCCTGCGAAAGTGCCTCCCAGCAGCGAACAATTAACGCAAGCGGTCAAACAGATTCAGGACGTCATCAAGCAGACGGCCAACAGCCTTCAGTTTTCCATCGACGAAGACATCGGAGTGACTGTCGTTAAGGTGATCGATACGGAATCCAAAAAGGTAATCCGTCAGATCCCTTCCGAGGAAGTCCTCGATATCGCCAAGGCGCTCGACAAACTGCAGGGTCTGCTGGTCAAACAGCAAGCCTGAATTGACAGCACTTCTCGTGGCAACATTGGTCCCACCCATGCGGTGGGATTTTTTTATCCAGAGAACACGAGTCTTGGCTCAGCCGGCACGGTCCATGCTACATGGTTGCAAGCACGCCGAGACTC
The DNA here is from genome assembly GCF_008107625.1 of Zoogloea oleivorans. Classification (GTDB taxonomy): domain Bacteria; phylum Pseudomonadota; class Gammaproteobacteria; order Burkholderiales; family Rhodocyclaceae; genus Zoogloea; species Zoogloea oleivorans. The sequence goes on along the minus strand of NZ_SDKK01000003.1, from coordinate 57,596 downwards.
TCAAGTTTTTCCTGGGCCGGCCGTAATCCAAATCACTAGCAACACAGCAACACAGGGGGTGCATCATGGCGACCATTTCATCAGCGGGTATTGGCTCCGGACTGCAAGTCGAGTCGATCATTACCGGTCTGATGTCTGTTGAAAAACAGCCCCTCAGCAAGCTCCAGGCACAGCAGACCAGCTACCAGTCGAAAATCTCCGCCCTCGGCACCCTGAAGAGTTCGCTCGCGGCCCTGCAGACTGCCGCCAAGGCCCTCACACCGGCAACCCTGCAGAGCCCGACGGCAGCTTTTTCCGCCTACAAGGCAAGCATTGCCGATTCGACCATCGCAACGGCAACGGCGAGCAGTTCTGCGGTAGCCGGCACCTACTCTCTTGAAGTCACCGCACTGGCGACCAACCAGCGCATGGCGCTGGGCAAAACCTACGGGGCGACCGATGCGGTCCTGGACTTCGGCACCGACAGCACCCGCACCCTGACGCTCACCAAGGGCAGTACGCCCGTCGACATCACCCTCGACAGCAGCCAGAACACCCTTGCAGGCGTTCGCGATGCCATCAACAACGCGGCCGCAGGCGTCAATGCAACGATCGTGACCGACACCAACGGCAAGCAGAACCTGCTCCTGACGGCAACGTCCGGGGGTACCGCCAACGCCGTCAGCATCTCGGGCACAGCCACGTTCATCGACCCGGCCGCACCAGGCACCCCGATAGCCGCCTCCAGCGCTTTTACCCAGACCCAGGCCGCCACCGATGCCGCCGTGAAAATGCAGGGTGTATCGATTGCCACCAGCGGCAACACGATTACCGACGCCATCGACGGCGTGACTCTGGAGCTCACCAAGACCGGCTCCACAACGCTCACCATCGCCCGTGACAATACGGACCTGAAGAGCAAGCTCGATGCCTTCGTCACCGCCTATAACAATCTCAACTCGTCCATCAAGAGCCTTGGCGCCTACAACGCCAGCACAAAAACCGGTGCGGCACTCAATGGCGACTCGTCGCTGCGCAGCATCCAGTCCCAGGTCCGCAGCGCCCTGACCAGTGTTCCAGCCAGCCTGGAAGGCAGCTCAGTGAGAACCCTGAGTGATCTGGGCATTGCATTCCAGTCCGACGGAAGCCTCAAGATGGACGCGGCCAAGTTCGAAAAGGCCGCCAGTTCGGGCTTCGCGGCAGTCGCCACGGCGATCGGCGCCTACGGCAGTGCGCTCAAAACCACCACGACCAACCTGCTCGACAGCAGTGGCGCAATCGCCAGCCGGACAGATGGCCTTAATTCGAGCGTCAAGAACATGGCCAAGCGGATCGAGGCTTTCAATGCCCGCCTGACCGCCATCGAGAAGACTTACCGTGCCCAGTTCACGGCCCTGGATACCTCCATGAGCAGCATGAGCACGACCAGCAGCTACCTGAGTCAGCAATTGAGCCTCCTCAGCAACATGAGCAATTACTAACCCGACCGGAGAACAAGATGTCGTTTGGCCTTGCCGCCCGTCGTGCCGCCGCTGCCTACAGCGAGGTTGGCGTTGCAACCGGAGTCTCTACAGCAGACCCGCACAAACTGATCCTGATGCTCTTCGAAGGCGCAATCCTTCAGATTGGCACGGCCGCCGCCGCGCTCGAGAACAAGAACGTTCCAGCCAAAGGCCTGGCCATTTCCAAAGCCATCGAGATCATCACCAATGGCCTCAAGGTCAGCCTCGACTTTGAAGCCGGCGGCGATCTCGCCCAGCGCCTTGGCGCCCTTTATGACTACATGAGCCAGCGCCTTCTCTACGCGAACCTGCACAACAGCCGGCCCGCCATGGATGAAGTCGTCAAGCTGCTGACCGAACTGAAAGGCGCCTGGGAAGAAATCGGCACGACCGACCAGGCTTACCGCTAAGACCGCCGGAGATACTTTTCATGAGTTCCCTCGCCCTCCTGGAACAGATGAGCAACTACTCCACCGAAATGGTGGATGCCGCGCGCGCCAACGACTGGGATCGCCTCACCCGCCTGGAACGGCAGGTGGCCTCCCTGCGTGACCGCATCGGTGTCGAGGAAGCCCTGGCCTTCCCGTCCCGCCCGAAACGGATGTCCGAAGACGAGCGCACCAAAAAAATCGCGCTCATCCGACGCATCCTCAGCGACGACAAGGAAGTTCGCGTTCATACCGAGCCCTGGATGGACAACGTGCGCCAGTTGCTGTCCGGCGGCACGCGCGAGCGCAGCGTCCGCAGCGCTTACGGCGACATCGACTGATCCCTGGCAGGCAGGCGGGTGGCCGCATCATGATTCCCAGCGACCTCGCCTCCCGCCTGCGGATGCTCAGCGAAGCCAGTTTTTTCTCTGGCGAGCCCACTGTCGCGCCTCTCGCACGCGTCAAGGGCATCTCGGCCAACCTGCCCGACTTCACCCCTGGCCAACGCATCACGGCCAGCCTGCAGGCCACCAGCCAAGACAACATCTACAAGGCCCGGATCGAAGGACGGGACGTCATCCTGTCCCTGCCCCAATCCGTCAAGGCCGGCGACAGCCTTGAACTCGTTGTCAGCCACATCACACCGCAAGCCGTTTTCGCCACTCTGGCTCAGCCGGCGGCCGACACCACCAGCCGCGCAGCCCTCAGCCAGACCGGCAAGCTGATCAGTTTCATGCTCACCGGCCAGCCGGCGGCCCAGGCCCCGAGCCTCAACGGCGGCGCAGCCCTGCTTCCCTCGGCGCCGCAAACGACAGCCGCCACGGCCCAGCTGGCCAGCAACCTGGGCGCGGCGATCGCCGAAAGCGGACTGTTCTACGAGTCCCACCAGGCGCGCTGGCTGTCCGGCCAGATTGATACCGCCTCGCTACTCAAGGAACCGCAGGGGCGCGAATCCACTGCACTCCTGAAAACCGTTTCGACCGCCTCGCCAGATGTCGCCGAAAAAACCGCCAGCCCCACCGCTGCCTTGACGACGGCGGCGACCAAGGCCGACACCGTGCCTGTCGCCGAGAGACTGTTGCCCCTCGTTCACCAGCAACTGGATGCCATCGCAACCCACCAACTGGCATGGCAGGGCCAGATCTGGCCCGGGCAAACGATGGAATGGGAAATCGAGGATCCCGCCCGGGACGACAACGGTAGCGGAAACGAGCCGGATACGTCCTGGAACACCACCTTGCGCCTGACCCTGCCCAGCCTCGGTGGCGTCGAAGCACGCCTGCATCTCACGCCGGCCGGCATTGCCATACGCCTGATTGCCGACGACAGCGCCACGCGCAACACGCTGCAGGCAGCCGAATCACGCCTGGCAGACGCCCTTGCCGCCGCCAACGTGCCCCTTACCGGGATGGTGGCCGAACTGAGACAGGCGCCGTGAATAGCCCCGAACAACCTGCCGAGCTGCGCGCCGAAGCCGTCGCCCTCGCCTACAACGCGGGCAACGCAGCCCCCACCGTTGTCGCCAAGGGACGCGGCCTGATTGCCGCCGAAATCGTCTCCCGGGCCAAGGAAGCCGGCATTTACGTCCACGAATCTCCCGAACTGGTCGCCCTGCTCATGCAAGTGGACCTGGATGCCCGCATTCCACCGGAACTCTACGTGGCGGTGGCAGAACTCCTCGCCTGGCTGTACAGCCTCGAACAGGGCATCCCAATGAAAACGGCCCCGAAAAGCGGGGCCGTCACACGCTGAAGCCTTTTAAGGCTCAGGACTGGGGCGGAACGTAACCACCGATCTGGTCGGCACCACCGCCGAAGAAGTAACGTTCCAGCTGCTCGGACAAGTACTTGCGCGCCCGCGCATCCATCAGATTGAGGCGATTTTCATTAATCAGCATGGTCTGGTGCTTGACCCACTGCTGCCAGCCTTCCTTCGAGACATTCTCGAAAACCTTCTTGCCCAGTTCGCCAGGAAGGGGCGGAAAATCCAGACCTTCGGCCTCACGACCGAGCTTCACACAATTGACCATCCGTGCCATGTATCACCTCTCGAAGTTGGGATTCCGGAGCGCGGCAGCCGCGCCCCGGAAAGGTGGCTGGATTCTAGCCTGCCGACGCCACTCAGACCAGCCGCTCGCTGCGCGATTCCCGTGCAAGCTCCCAGCAATTGCCACCTGACGCCTTGGCCACATACATGGCCCGGTCCGCCGCGCCAATCAGGCGCTCGCCATCATTGTCGTGGTGCGGCCCAATGGCGATGCCGATGCTCGCAGTCACAAACACCGAATCGCCACCAAACGTAAAGTGCATCCCGGCGATGCATACGCACACGCGCCGGGCCAGCTCGGAGAGTTCCTGGGCACTGGCCGAAGGCACCAGGATCGCAAACTCGTCGCCGCCCATGCGGAAGAACATCTCGTTGCGGCGCACCACCGCCAAGACCGCATTGGACAGACCCACCAGCACCTCATCGCCCGCCTGGTGGCCAAAGCGATCATTCACCGGCTTGAAGCCATCCAGATCGATAGCCAGCAGGCCAACCTCTTCGTGATGGCGCCGGCCATCGGCCAGCATCCGCTCCAGTTCTTCATGGAAGCGCCGGCGATTGAACAGGTTGGTGAGGGGATCCCGCTCAGCCAGACGCATGAGCTGCTCGGCTACGCGACGCTGCTCGGTCACATCCTCGAAGACCCACATGCGTCCGATCGGTCGCGTGCCTTCCGGCCCCGGGACGACACGGGAGAAGTCCGTTATCACCCGGCCATCCTTGAAATGAATTTCGAAGGGTTCGCTGGGCGCCCGATGCTCGAGCACCGCGGCGATATGGCGCTGATACACCACCGGCTCTTCGAGGAAGGGCATCACGTATTGCTGGAGTACCGCATCACGCACGCCAACGAAACTCTCGCCCGGCGGCATCCGCCAGATGTCGTAAAGTGCCCGGTTGCAGAAGACAACCCGGCGGTCGGCGTCCATGAACAGGATACCCATGCGCACCACGTCCAGCAGCGCCGACAGGCGGGAACGCTCCTCGTTGCTGCGACGCAAATAATGTTCGGACAAGGCCTGGGCACGACGCAGCGCGGCGACGGATTCGAGCAGCTTGTACTCGGCTTCCTTGCGTGCCTGGATGTCGTTCATGGACACCCGCAAGCCAAGCAACATGCCGGACTCGTTACGGATTGGCTGCCAGTGGCAGGCCATCCACAGCGAGCTGCCGGCTTTGGTCACGATGCGCAGCTCGAACTCGGCCTGCACGCCACCTTCCAGCGCCTGACGAATCTGGTCGCGACAGTAACGGCGGTCCCGCTCATAAACGAGGAGATCGATGAAATCAGCCGCCAGTACCTCTTGCGCGGAGTAGCCGGTGTACAACTCGACCAGCTGGTTAACCCAGTACAGACGCCCTTCCAGGTTGATCCAGCCCTCGACGCCATGGCCGGCCTCGGCGGCCAGCCGAAAGTAACGATCCGGGCCTTCTTCGGATGCGCCAACACACTCCGGCGCGGCCTCGCCCACCAGAGCGACCGAACTGCCCGGGGCCGACAACTGCGCCTGCAAACGCGCAAGCTGCTGTCGCAGCAGCAACAGATAGATTCCGCCAGCCACCGCCAGCATCATCGCCAGACCCGTCGCCAGCGTCACCCACGGCGACCCCATGCCCTCCGGGAGCCCCGCCAGCGCCGGTCCCGCGGGCAGCAGGGCGGCACACAGCAGCGCCACCTTCAGCAGCCGGCAAGGACGAGATGAGGAGGGGAGAAGAAGGCTGCGGGCCATCGACAAGGCGCTCACAGGGCCTTCATGAAAATCTTGGAACGGCGACTCACATCGTACATTTCGCGTTTCTGGCGGGGCAGATCCTCCGGCGGTGCTTCGCGGAAACCCCGCTCCCGAAACCAGTCGGCGGTACGCGTAGTGAGCACGAAGAGGCGCTCCACACCGAGGGCGCGAGCCCGCGACTCCATGCGCCCGAGCAGCATCTCGCCCAGGCCGGCGCGGCGATACTGGGGCACCACGGCGACGCAGGCCATCTCGGCCGCACGCTCATCGATGAAGGGGTACAGCGCCGCGCAGCCCACCAGCAAGCCGTCGTATTCGACCACGGTGAAACGCTCGACCTCCTGCTCCAGGCGCTCGCGACTGCGTCGCACCAGCGTGCCGTCGGCCTCCATCGGAGCGATCATGCTGCCCAACGCACCGACGTCCTCAACGGTCGCCTCGCGCAGACGGAACAGCGGGTCGCGGGTCAGCACGGTGCCCACACCCTGGGGCGTGAAGAACTCCAGCAGCACCCCGCCATCCTTGTCCCGGTCGATCAGATGGGCCCGGCCGACGCCCTGCCGTACCGCGCGGATGGCGCAGGGCAGGTACAGGTCCAGGTCTTCGGTCATGCCTTCCCCGGCAAGCAGCTTGGCCTCCGCGTCGTCGGCGGTAATCGCCTCGATCAGCGCGCCCTTCAGATCGAGCAGGCCGGGCGCATCGCACAGGTAGATCAGCTTCTCGGCATTCAGGGCAATGGCCACCGCCTCGGCGACGGCTTCCATGCTCATGTTGAAGATCTCGCCGGCCGGCGATACACCAAGAGGCGACATGAGCACCACGTTCTGCTGGTCCAGGTCGGCGGCAATTTCCTCGGCAATCACTTTGCGCACCGCGCCGGTAAAACCGTAATCGACACCATCCACCACGCCCACCGGCTTGGCAGTAATGAAGTTGCCGCCGGTCACGCGCATGAAGCTGCCGGCCATCGGCGTATTGGGCAGGCCCTGCGACAACAGCGCCTCGACCTCGATACGGGTCACGGCCATGGCCGCCTTGACGCATTCGAGCGCCGCTGCGTCGGTCACCCGCAGGCCCTTGTAATACTGGGACGTCAGCCCGCGACGAAGCAACTCGGCCTCGATCTGCGGACGCGCGCCGTGCACCAGTACCAGCCGCACACCCAGGGCGGCAAGCAGGTTGCAGTCGTAGGCCAGCGTCTGGGCCAGATGGCCGGCGGCCACTTCGCCGCCAAAACCGAGCACGAAGGTCTTGCCGCGGAAGGCATGGATGTAGGGCGCAGCGGCTCGCACCCAGGCGACGAAACGCTGGGAAAGGTAATCTCCCTGCACGGCGGCAGGAGCAGTATCGGACGAATTCACAAGGGGTTCCGGGGCATCTGTGTTGGGGAATCCGGCATTCTGATGATGCCAGTCTTCATTTATTCAAGGCCAGTTCAAGCTTATCGACGAGGACACGCAGAATCTTTACCCTCGCGTAATATTTGTTATCCGCCTCGACCAGGGTCCAGACAGCGTTTTCGGTGCTGGTCCGGTCGATCATGTCGCACACGGCCGGCTCGTAAAGGGGCCACTTTTCACGGTTGCGCCAGTCGTCAGGGGTGATCTTGTAGCGCTTGAAGGCGGCTTCCTCCCGCGCCTTGAAGCGCCGCAGCTGCTCCTCGTCACTCACCGACAACCAGAACTTGAGGACGATGGCGCCAGCAGACACCAGCTGGTCCTCGAAATCATTGATCTCTGTGTAGGCGCGCATCCAGTCGGCCTCCGAACAAAAGCCCTCGACCCGCTCCACCAGCACGCGGCCGTACCAGGACCGATCGAAGATCGTCACCTTGCCACGCCGCGGCAAACGCCGCCAGAAACGCCACAGGTAGGGCTGGGCGCGCTCCTCGTCGGACGGGGCGGCAATCGGCGAGACCTGGTACTGACGCGTATCCAGCGCCTGGGTCACCCGACGGATGGCGCCCCCCTTGCCCGCCGCATCCATGCCTTCAAAAACCAGCACCAGGCTGCGCTTGGCGAAGGCCTCGCTGCGCATCGCCATGGCCAGGCGGCCCTGCAGCTTTTCCAGCTGGCTCTCGTAATCCTTCTTCTCCATCGGCTGGTTGAGCACCAGCGCGTTGAGCAGGTTGCGCTCATCCACCGCCCGCGCCAGCGGAGCGGCCGTCAGGCGGGCGCGATACCCCTTGTTCACCTGTTCGATTTTACGCCGCAGGCCTTCGAGCAGAGTATTCCCCACCTGCGCCGCCCGATATTGGGGATCGGTGCCGTCCACGATCACCCACGGAGCAATGCCGGTACTGGTCCGGCGCAGAACATGCTCGGCCACCGCCCGGTAACGGTCGTATTCCTCGTAAAACAGCCAGTCTGCCTCGCGCACCCGCCAGCGGGTATCCGGGTTGGCCTCGAGGGCTTTTAGACGCTTCTTCTGCCCCTGTCGCGACAGGTGAAACCAGAACTTGATCAGCAGCACGCCCTCGGCGGCAAGCATGGCCTCGAAACGGTTCAGATCGGACAGACGCTGATCGAGATGGGCCTTCTTGATGCGCCCGAAAGCCCGGTCGCCGATCGGGTCGGAATACCAGTTGCCGAACAGGATGCCGATCTTGCCCTTGGCCGGCAGGGCCCGCCAGAAACGCCACAGGAAGGGCCGCTCGCGCTCCTCGTCGGTGGGCTTGTCGAAGGCATGAACCTCGATGTGCCGCGGATCCATCCATTCGTTGAGCAGATTGACCGTCTCCCCGCGGCCCGCGCCGTCGATCCCGTTGATCAGGATCACCGTGGCAAAGCCCTTGTTTTCCAGCAGCTCGAACTGCGCATTGAGCAGGTCGGTACGCAGTTGCGGCTCGATCTCGTCGTAGTCGGCCTTCGACAGCCGATGCCCCAGTTCAGCCGATTCGAACATCAAGCCTCTCCCGAAAAGTCACCCCACAGGGTTTGCAATGCGGCCAGCGCAGCGAGCCCGGCTGTTTCGGTACGGAACACCCGCGGCCCGAGCGCCAGCGGCTCACAGCCGGCATGCTCCGCCAGCGCCAGTTCGGCCGGCGACCAGCCGCCCTCCGGTCCGATCAGAATCGACAAGGGTCCGCTCGGCGGCGCCTTGCGGGCCAGCGCGCCCGCAGCGCCAGGCGCCAGGATCAGGCGCGTGCCCTCGACAGGCTGGGCCAGATACCGGGACAACGTGACGATGTCGCCCACCGCCGGCACCCGGTTGCGCCCGGACTGCTCGCAGGCCGACACGGCGATCTGCTGCCAGTGCGCCACCCGCTTGGCCGCCCGGTCACCCGAGAGTTTGAGCACCGAACGCTCGGCCGCCACCGGCTGCATGGCCACGGCGCCCAGCTCCACCGCCTTCTGGACAATCCAGTCCATCTTGTCGCCACTCGCCAGCGCCTGCACGAGCGTGATCGCCAGCGGCGACTCACACTCCACGGCCAGCCGCGGACCAAGCCGCGCGACAGGCTGCTTGCCGAGGGCCAGGAGGATCGCGGCACACTCGCCCCCACCGCCGTCGAACAACACGACCTGATCACCAACGGCCAGACGAAGCACCCGCTCGGCGTGGTGGGCCACCGCAGCGGGAAGAGGCATCTCGGAGTCAGGGCACAAGCCCTCGGGGCAGAAGAAGCGCGGATTCATCATGCTATTATCCGCAAAACCGCGTGCTTCAACGGGATTGAAACGAAGATCATGCTCAGTCTCACCACGCTTCTGTACCTTTCCGGCCTCCCGACGCCGGATTCTGTTTCACCCGACGACCTTTCGCGGGAGCAGCCTCCTCAAAGCCGCTCCTCCACCCAGTGGAGAGCCACGTAATGACCAGCGCCCAGCGCCTCGAACAAGCCCGTACCCTCGCCGAACTGGTTCGCCAGATGGCCCGCGACACCATCCTGCCCCGTTACCTGCGCGCCGTACGCGAGCACAAGGCCGACGGCAGCGTACTCACCGAAGCCGACCTGGCGTCCCAGGCGGCCCTCGTCGAGCGCCTGCCGAAACTCATCATGGCTCCTGTGCTCGGCGAAGAAATGACGCCCGAAGAGCAGGGTCGCGTGTGGCACGAAGGCGTCAATGGCCTGTGGGTCATTGACCCCATCGACGGCACCACCAACTTCGCCAACGGCATTCCCTTCTTCGGGGTTGCGGTGGCGTATCTGGTCAACCACAAAACGCAGATCGGGGTGGTTTACAACCCGGTCACCGACGAAGCCTTCTACGCCGGCCGGGGCGCCGGGGCGTGGCTCAACGACGTCTCGCTACCGCTGCGCAAACCGGCCGAGCGCCTCAAGGACGCAGTGGCCGGCGTGGACTTCAAGCGCATCAGCCACCACCTCGGCGACGAACTGGCGGTACGTCCGCCCTATTATTCGCAGCGCAACTTCGGCTCCAGCGCCCTCGAGTGGTGCTATGTGGCGGCCGGCCGTCTCGACGTTTACCTGCATGGCGGGCAAATGCTGTGGGATTACGCGGCGGGACGCCTGATCCTCGAAGAAGCCGGCGGCTGCTACAGCACGCTGGGCGGCACCCCGCTTACCGCCGGACCGGCGATCAAGCGCTCGGTGATTTCGGCAGCCAGCCCTGCCCTCTTCGAACAGTGGCGAACCTGGTTGCACGCCCACTCCTGACGGGCCGGACATCCGGACGGCCCGGATTTTGCTCAACAAGCCTGGCGGCGACGCGCCAGGCACCGATCGAGTGTTTTTGGAACAGCTCATGTCTCCGTGGCCTGCTCCAAAACTACTCACTTTCGGGAACAGTCCATGTCCATGAAGCACCCCATCATCGTGGTGACCGGCTCGTCCGGGGCGGGCACCACGACGGTCAAGCACACCTTTGAGGGTATTTTCTGGCGCGAAAAGGTGAATGCCGCGATCATCGAGGGCGACAGCTTCCACCGCTACACCCGCGACGAAATCCGCAATCTCATCATCGAAGCGGAAAGCCAGGGCAAGCGCGGCATCAGCCATTTTGGCCCGGAAGCCAACCTGCTCGAAGAACTCGAACAACTGTTCCGCACCTACGGCGAATCCGGCGGCGGCAAGCGCCGTTTCTACCTGCACCACGCGGAAGAAGCGGCCCGGCGCGGCCTCAAGGTTGGCGATTTCACCCCCTGGGAAGAGCTTCCACCCGATACCGACTGCCTGTTTTACGAAGGCCTTCATGGCGCAGTGATCACCGAAAGGGTGAATACCTGTCGTCACGCCGACCTGCTGATCGGCGTAGCGCCAATTACCAACCTGGAGTGGATACAAAAGATCCACCGGGACACCAAGACGCGCGGCTATTCGCTCGAAGCCGTGCAGGAAACCATCCTGCGCCGCATGCACGACTACGTGCATTACATCGTCCCGCAGTTTTCCCACACCCACATCAACTTCCAGCGGGTGCCGATGGTGGACACCTCCAACCCGTTCATCGCCCGCGACATCCCGACGGCCGACGAATCGATGGTGATCATCCGCTTCCGCGATCCGCGCGGGGTGGACTTCCCCTACCTGCTGCGCATGATCCACGACAGTTTCATGTCCCGCGCCAACACCCTGGTAGTGCCAGGTGGCAAGCTCGATCTGGCCATGCAGCTGATCCTCACACCGCTGATCTGGAAGCTGATGGAACGGCGCCGTCAGTGGGTCTGAGGCACTGACTCACCCAGCACAAGGCGCGACGGCAAGGTCATCAGCAGGAACCAGGCAAGAAAATGCAATGCATCGGGGCTGGACGCGGTTATGCCGTAGTTTTTGCGGAGAAGCCCTCCTCTGCCCGCACGGTACAAATCCCCCGCCAAGGCTACCCAAGTACCCGGAAATCAAAGATAATTATGGTCTTTGCGCGCCGTTCCCCCGGCCCAAGGTTCTCCCGATGTCCTCTTCGCGTAACGTCAAGCCGCCCGTCTTCAACTCCCTGACTGGCGCCATCCGTGCGCTGGCCATGGACGCCGTCCAGAAGGCCAATTCCGGCCACCCCGGCGCCCCCATGGGCATGGCCGAAATCGCTGAAGTCCTGTGGCGCCACCATCTGCGCCACAACCCGGCCAACCCCCAGTGGGCCGACCGCGACCGCTTCGTTCAGTCCAACGGCCACGGCTCGATGCTGATCTACAGCCTGCTGCACCTCACCGGCTACGATCTGTCCATTGACGACCTGAAGAACTTCCGCCAGCTCCACAGCCGCACCCCGGGCCACCCGGAAGTCGGCTACACCCCCGGCGTCGAAACCACCACCGGCCCGCTCGGTCAGGGCATCACCAACGCCGTGGGCATGGCGCTGGCCGAAAAGATCCTCGCCGACAGCTTCAACCGCCCTGGCCACGCCATCGTTGATCACAGCACCTATGTCTTCCTCGGCGACGGCTGCCTGATGGAAGGCATCTCCCACGAAGCCTGTTCGCTGGCCGGCACCTGGGGCCTGGGCAAGCTGGTCGCCTTCTACGACGACAACAACATCTCCATCGACGGTCACGTGGATGGCTGGTTCACCGACGACACCCCAAAGCGCTTCGAAGCCTACGGCTGGCACGTGGTGCGTGACGTCCAGGGCCACGACCCGGTCGAAATCGAAGCCGCCATCCAGGCCGCCAAGGCTGAAACCGGCCGTCCGACCCTGATCTGCTGCAAGACCATCATCGGCGCCGGCGCCCCCAACAAGCAGGACAGCCACGACGTGCACGGCGCCCCGCTGGGTGCCGCCGAAATCGAGGCCGCCCGCGCCTACATCGGCTGGAACCACCCGGCTTTCGAGATCCCCGCCGATGTCTACGCCGCCTGGGATGCCAGGGCCAAGGGCGCTGCTCTTGAGACCGAGTGGAACACCCGCTTCGCCGCCTACGCCGCCGAGTTCCCCGAACTGGCCGCCGAATTCACCCGCCGCACGGCAGGCGACCTCCCCGCCGACTGGGCAGCCCACGTCGAATCCGTGCTCGCCCAGGTAATCGCCAAGGGCGAGACCATCGCCACCCGCAAGGCCAGCCAGAACAGCATCGAAGCCTACGCCCCCAAGCTGCCTGAACTCCTCGGCGGCTCGGCCGACCTGGCCGGCTCCAACCTTACCTTGTGGTCCGGCGCCAAGGGCGTCAGCAAGGCCACCGGCGGCAACTACGTCTATTACGGCGTGCGTGAGTTCGGCATGGCCGCCATCGCCAACGGCATCGCCCTGCACGGCGGCCTGATTCCCTACACCGCCACCTTCCTGATGTTCAGCGAGTACGCCCGCAATGCCCTGCGCATGGCGGCACTCATGAAGCTGCGCCAGATCTTCGTGTTCACCCACGACTCCATCGGCCTCGGTGAAGACGGGCCGACCCATCAGCCGGTCGAACAAACGGCCAGCCTGCGCCTGATCCCCAACATGGACGTGTGGCGTCCCTGCGACACCACCGAATCGGCAGTCGCCTGGGCCGCAGCCATCGAGCGCAAAAACGGTCCGTCGTCCCTCGCCTTCTCGCGCCAGAACCTCCCGTTCCAGCAAAGAAATGCCGAGCAGGTAGAAAATATTCGCCGCGGCGGCTATGTACTGTCCGAATCGGGCAATGCTTCACAGGCAAATCCGCTTCAAGCCGTTATCATAGCGACCGGCTCGGAAGTAGCGCTGGCCATGGCCGCCCAGAAGCAACTCGCCGATGACGGCATTGCCGTGCGCGTGGTCTCCATGCCCAGCACCAACGTCTTCGACCGCCAGGATGGCGCCTACCGCGCCGACGTGCTGCCCAAGGGCCTGCCCCGCGTGGCCGTCGAAGCTGGCGTTACCGACGGCTGGTACAAGTACGTGGGCCTCGAAGGCGCCGTCATCGGCCTCGACCGCTTCGGCGAATCTGCCCCGGCTGGCGAGCTGTTCAAGTATTTCGGCATCACCACCGACGCAGTGGTCGCAGCGGTGAAGAAGGTCATTGCCTGACGCGGCTTCGTTCGCGTCATCGTAGGCGCGGCCCCCCGGCCGCGGCCGCAGGATTTGTTTTTGTGTGAATAAGACTAGGGAGAAGATTCGATGAGCATCAAGGTCGCCATCAATGGTTTCGGTCGTATCGGCCGCTGTACGCTGCGCGCCATTTACGAGCAGGGTCTGCAGAACGAGTTTGAAGTGGTTGCCATCAACGCCGCCGGCGACCTGGCCACCAACGCCCACCTGCTGAAGTACGACACCACGCATGGCCGCTTCGCCACCCCGGTGGAAACCGAAGGTGAGGACACCATCATCATCGACGGCAAGAAAATCGCCTTCTACTCCACCAAGGATCCCAAGGGCGTCAACTGGGGCAGCCACGGCGTTGACGTGCTGCTCGAATGTACCGGCGCCTACACCACCAAGGCCAAGGCCCAGGCCCTGCTCGACCAGGGCGCCAAGCGCGTGCTGATCTCCGCGCCCGGCGGTGACGACGTGGACACCACCATCGTCATGGGCGTCAATGAAGAAGCGCTGAAGGCCGACATGACCGTCGTCTCCAACGCCTCCTGCACCACCAACTGCCTGGCGCCGGTGGCCAAAATCCTGTCCGACGCCATCGGCATCAAGCAGGGCCTGATGACCACCATCCACGCCTACACCAACGACCAGGTCACTGTCGACGTCCGCCACAAGGACCTGCGCCGCGCCCGCGCCGCCGCCGCCAACATCATCCCGACCAAGACCGGTGCCGCCAAGGCCGTCGGCCTGGTGCTGCCGCAACTGGTCGGCAAGGTCGACGGTTTCGCGCTGCGCGTGCCGACCATCAACGTTTCGCTGGTCGACCTGACCTTCACCGCCGAGCGCGCCACCACCAAGGAAGAAATCAACGCCTTGATGACGGCTGCCGCCAACGGCCCGCTGAAGGGCATCCTGGCCGTGAACAACGAGCCGCTGGTCTCCTCCGACTTTAACCACACCACCGTCTCCTCCACCTTCGACGCAACGCAAACCCGCGTCATCAAGGGCGAAGATGGCTCCGTGCTGGTCAAGGTGCTGGCCTGGTACGACAACGAGTGGGGCTACTCCTGCCGCATGCTTGACGCGGCCCGCGCCTTCGTCAACGCCAAGTAACACGTCGTATCGACGCCCCGCCCCGTGCGGGGCGTTTTTCATTCCGAAGCCACGAAGAACATCATCATGCAAGTCAAGAAACTCACCGAGCTCGACGTCTCCGGCAAGCGCGTCTTCATCCGTGCCGACCTCAACGTGCCGCAGGACGAAGCCGGCAACATTACCGAAGACACCCGCATCCGCGCCTCGATCCCGTCGATCCGCTACGCCCTCGAAGGCGGCGCCGCGGTCATGGTCACCTCCCACCTGGGTCGTCCGACCGAAGGCGAAGTCACCGCCGACGACACCCTCGCGCCGGTTGCCGTGCGTCTCGGCCAGCTGCTGCACAAGCCGGTCCGGCTGATCCAGAACTGGGTCGACGGCGGTTTCAGCGTCGCCCCGGGCGAAGTCGTGCTGCTCGAAAACTGCCGCTGCAACAAAGGCGAAAAGAAGGACAACGAAGAGCTCGCCAAAAAAATGGCCACCCTCTGCGACGTCTACGTGAACGACGCCTTCGGCACCGCCCATCGCGCCGAAGCCACCACCCACGGCATCGCCCGCTTTGCCCCGGTGGCCTGCGCCGGCATCCTGATGGGTGCCGAAATCGACGCCCTCGGCAAGGCTCTGCACGCCCCGGCCCGCCCGCTGGTGGCCATCGTCGGTGGCTCCAAGGTGTCCTCCAAGCTGACCATCCTGCGCTCCCTGGCCGACAAGGTGGATCAGCTGATCGTCGGCGGCGGCATCGCCAACACCTTCCTGCTGGCCTCCGGCAAGCGCATCGGCGACTCGCTGGCCGAACCCGACCTGGTCAAGGAAGCCCATGTCATCATGGACATCATGAAGGAACGCGGCGCCGAAGTGCCGCTGCCCGTCGACGTGGTCGTGGCTGACGAAGTCTCCGCCCTGGCCCGCGCCAACAAGATCTCCGTGGACGACGTGGCCGCCCACGACCGCATCCTCGACATCGGCCCGAAGAGCGCCGCCAAGCTTTCCGAAATCATCGCCAACGCCGGCACCATCGTCTGGAACGGCCCGGTCGGTGTCTTCGAGTTGCCCCAGTTCGCCGGCGGCACCAAGATGCTGGCCTCCGCCATCGCCCACTCCGAAGCCTTCTCCATCGCCGGCGGCGGCGACACCCTGGCGGCCATCGCCAAGTTCAACATCGCCGACGACGTGGGCTACATCTCCACCGGCGGCGGTGCCTTCCTCGAGTTCCTCGAAGGCAAGACCCTGCCGGCCATTGCCGCCCTGGAAGAGCGCTTCAAGGACTGAACACCGCCATTGGCGTGCAGCACCTTCGATGCGGCCCTCGGGCCGCATTTTCTTTTTTGAGCGTTGTCCCTGCAAAAGCGCCGCGGGGCGCCGATAATCAGAGACATACAAATTCACATGCCACGCCACGAAGCCCGGCTCCGTGAAGGCACCCGCGTTCATGCCCATCCCGGTCAGCGCCCTGATTGGATCGCCCCGCCGACTCGTGACAGCGATCGTGCTGTTCGTGGCGCTCGACCTGAGCGTTCTGCTCATCAATCTGTGGATTGCCGAGCAGGTGGCGCGAGATGCGGTCGCCATCAATCTGGCCGGTCGCCAGCGGATGCTCTCTCAGCAGACCACCAAGGCCCTGCTGCTGGCCACCCTGCCGAACCACGGCCAGAACACGGAATCCGCACAAAAGGAATTTGAAGACGCGTTCGGGCTTTTCAGCAAAACCCTCACGGCCTTTGCCGACGGCGGCGAAACCAGCGGTGGTGACGGCCCCCCCGTACGCCTTCAACCGGTACGCGGCGAAGGCGCCCGGGCAGTGGCTGCGGCCCGCCAACTCATCACCCCACTATCGCAGCGCAACTTCCAGGACCCCGCCGAGCGGGCCTGGGCCGCAGATTACATGGTGCGCCACAACCGCGAGATTCTGACCCTGATGAACCACCTGACCTCGGCGCTGGAGCATGACTCCATCAGCCGAACCCAGGACTTGCGGGCAATCCAGACCGGCGCCTTCGTGCTGGCGCTGGCCAACTTCCTGATCATCGTCCTCGGCATGGTCCGCAAGTATCGCTCCGTCGAACAGGACAGCCGGCGCTGGCGCGAGATCGCCCGCCACGACCCGCTGACCGGCATCGCCAACCGCAAGGCCTTCACCGAACTGGCGGGCGCCATTCTCATGCGGGCCAGCGGTGACGGGCAATCCGGGGCAGTGCTGATGCTCGACCTGGACGGTTTCAAGCCAATCAACGACCGCTTCGGCCATCCGGCCGGTGACCAGATCCTGATCGCCCTCGCCGAACGCCTGGAAGCCACCGCGCGCGCTACCGACGTGGTCGCCCGCCTGGGCGGCGACGAGTTCGCCATCCTGTGCCCGCTGCTGCACCGCAAGGAAGACATCGCCCAGTTCTGCGAGCGCCTTGTCGCCACCGTGGTCGACATTCCTGACGACGATTTTGCGGGCTGCAAACTGGGGGTCAGCATCGGTATCGCCGTCTATCCGGAAGACGGCTACGATCTCAAGCACCTGACAGCCCTCGCCGACCGAGCCATGTATGCCGCCAAACGGGCCGGCGGAAACTGCTGGCGCATCGCCTGACCCCATGTACCCAAACGCTTCAGCAAGCCGCAAGAACCTTCGGGTGATGATCATCGACGACACACCCCTGAGGGCCAAGGTGCTCCAGAGCATCCTCAAGGCCCAGGGTTTTACCGTGAGTGGGGTCGAGCACTCGGGCGCCGCCGCCATCCGCCTGATCGCCGCCAACCCACCCGCGGTGGCCTGTATAGACATGGATATCAGCGCCCCCGACGGCCTGAGCCTGGTAAGCCGCATCCACGCCAGCCACCCGGATGTCTACGCAGTGATGTTCGCCACCGACATCCGCCGCCAGAAAATCATCGGCGCTCTCGAGGCGGGCGCCGTCGGCTACGTCGAGAAGCCCCTCACCGCCGGCCGGATTCTTGATGTCCTCGACCCGCTGGCCGGCCTGCTCTCGCCGCAGGCCCTGCCCGACGGCGACGGACCCTCCGTCCTGGTCGTGGACCACAACCGACAGATGCGCGCCCTCCTTACCCACATGCTGCGCAGCCTTGGCTACCGGGTCATCGGCGAGGCCGCAAGCGGAATGGAAGGTCTGATCCTGCTCGAACGAGATCGCCCGGACGTCATCTGCATGGCTATCGACACACCGGATGTACGGGGTCTCGATGCCCTCCTGGCCATCAAGGCCTGCCATCCGGAGGTCACGGTCATCTTCGTCACTGCCCGCGCCGAACGGGAAACTGTCAGTGCCGCCATCCAGCGTGGTGCCAACGGCTACATCCTCAAACCTTTCTCCCTCGACAACGTGCGCAACGGCCTGCATCAGGCCAGGGTCTTGTAGCTGCCGGCTCGCCAAGCCCCAAAATGTGCCCCAAAAAGTCTGAAAAGTACGCTTCCCGGGCATGAACTCGACATGCACGCACGCCCCCCAAAAGCCGAACAAGTGGTCAAGGCATTGATAAAAATGAAAAATAAGAAACAGAAAAGGTTTTTAGAAAGCAGGAACAAAGTTTGCTAATGGTCCGGAGAGCTTCAATCCGGGAGATCGGTCATGCGACAAACCGCACATGCAGACAGACTCGCCACCCATGGCGACACCCGGGCTCTGACCCCGCACGGAACCACCATGAGCATTCATACCAACGATATCTGCATCGCCCGTTTCTCCGCCTGGGTGAGCAGCCAGCGCAAACTGAGCTTTACCCGCTACCGAACCAGCCTGCAGCGGGGCCTGAGCGTCCGGCGACGCGCCCAACTGACCCGACAGGCCATTCTCGACACCGTGGAAAAGCTGTTCCGGGAAGCCCTGAAAATGCTTTACGAGCTGCCCTTCGATGCCCGCAGCGTGAGAGTCGAGCGGGGCTGGTCGGCCCTCACGCTGCGCATTCTGGAACCCTTCCAGGGATTCTGTGAGGCCCTGCTGGACGACGCCCTGCGCTTCAACCAAAGCTTTTTAGCCATCTCGAGCATTGCCTACGAGCGGTTGCCGGGCGTCGATTACCAGATGGCCATGCGCCGCGAACTGGCCACTGCCTGGAAGGATTTCGCCCTCACGGCCAACGACCTGCTGGTGGAAACCCGCCAGGACTGCGCCGCGGCGTAAGCTCCGCCCCGCATCTTACTGCTGGGCCTCGCGGCGGATCTTCCATTCGCCGCCCTCCTTGACCCACTCCAGCAGCTTGCGCCCGGTATCGCTGTAGTTGCCGGACTGATAGCGCTGCTCGAAACTGACCGTGACCACCTCCCCCGCCAGCTTGTAAGCAGATTCCCCGATCTGCACGCGAATATCGCCCTTCTTGTCGAGTTTGGCGCGCCGATCTGCCTCCCAGGCATTGCGGGCACGCTGGTCGGCGGGCATGAAGCTGCTCGCGTAAAAAGCCAGGTAACGACTGGCGTCCTTGGCTTGCCAGGCCTGCCGCCAGGCTTCCATGCGCGAGGCAATCAGTTTGGCCGGATCCTCGGCCCCTGGCACCGAAGCCACGGGAGCAACGGCGACGGCAGCGACAACCGCCGGAGCCGGAACCTGTTTTGCCGCCGGCACCACGCCAAGCTGGGCCAGATGCTGGCGCACGGAGGTGTTGCCTGGCTCGAGAGCCTGCGCCCGCTCGAAGGCCTGGCGGGCACCTGCCCCATCGCCCCGGGCCACAAGCACCGCACCGAGCGTATCCAGGTATGTCGCACTGCCCGGCGCACTGGCGACGCCCCGCTGGGCCAGACTCAGGGCTTCATCGAGCTTGAGTTTCTGGCTGCTCAGCAGAAAGGCCAGGTTGTTGCCAATACGCACATTGTCAGGCTCCAGCTTCAAGGCATCCCGGTAGGCCTGCTCGGCCTCGGTCGGACGCTTCATGCGCTCGAAGGCCTGGGCACGCAGGGCGTGGGGCAAGGCACTCGTCGGGGCCAGGCTGGCCGCCCGCTTGTAGGCGTCGATGGCCTGCTCGGACTTGCCCAGCGCCTGCAGCGCATCGCCGCGGGCGAGCATGGCCCCGGCAAAATCCTTGCGCAGAACGAGCGCCTTGTCGAACAGGGCGAGGGCCCGGTCCGGCTGCCCCTGCTTGAGGGCGATCAGACCCCGTGCGTGGACGGCGAGAGAATCACCGGGAGCCCGCCGGATCGCTTCGTCGAGGGCCCGGCCAGCCTCGTCGAGCTTGCCGTCGGCAGACAGAGCGAGACCTAGTTGAAAATGAGCGGCACTCTGTTCCGGGTCTTGCCGGATCAGGTCACGCAACACGGCCACGGCCTCGCTCGGCTTCTTGAGTTGGTCCATGTAAAGAGTGGCCAGATCGAGCTTGAGGCGGGCCTGCTCCGGGTGAGCGCCAATGGCGGCGCGATAGCTCTCCTCCGCCGCCGCCGGCAAGCCCTGCTCGACCAGCATGCGTGCCTGGGCCTGCAGAACGCGGGGTTGCCCCGGGGCCATCGCGACGGCGCTGGACATCCAGTCGCGGGCCAGCTTGACCTTGCCCTGGGAATGGGTCGCCATGGCCAGCCCGAGCATCGCTTCGACGGAGCGCGGATTGTGCCGGTAGGCCTCGCCGAAGGCTTTCTCGGCCTGGTCGAACTGGCGCTCACGCAGGGCCGTCTGGCCCCGGTTGAGATGGACCAGATCAGGGCGAGCGGCCTCCGACAAGGATGGCTGCGGCGTGCCGGTAATCGGTTCGGCGTGGGCAGTGCAGGCAAGAAGGGCAAGGCCCGATCCCAGAACGAGGGCCGGGAGGATGCGGGTTCGGTACATGGAAACCTCGGGGAGGAGATGCTCGGCAGGGCAAAGAGGACGCAAGGGGGTCGAGAGCGACGATATCCCAAGGCCCGGGGCGCTGACGACCTCATATTTCACGGGGCTGCCTCGACTCATCGAAGAACGGGAATGAGAATGACAAAAAAGGGGGCAAGCCCCCTTTTTGTCATCAGCAGCACTTCATGCTGGCCGGGTGCCACGCGGCACCCGCCGGCAATCAGGCCTTGCGACGGCGAGCGGCGGCAAGACCCGCCAGGCCAAGGGCGCCCAGCGTGAGGCTGGCCGGCTCCGGCACATTGGTACCCGGGGTGCTGGCCTGGATCAGATCCTGGCTCGTGGCATTGGACCAGGTCGTCAGGTTGTAGCTGCCGGTAGCCGGATCGTTGGCGGTCAGCTTCTCAAGAAAAATCCATGCGGTGTCCAGTGCGTCGGTTTCTTCACTAGAACTGCTGGCGCCCGTCCAGTTGCTGTAGTTGCCCGAGTACAGATCATTGTTGTCGAGCGTTTCCCAAAGGGCGATCTGGAAACCCGCCAACTCCACGGCGCTGTTCAAGTTCAGGCCGGAAAAGCTCTGGTTGAACAGGGTCTGCGTATCGGCAGAAGCGGCCGAGCCGGCGGTGAAGTCGAGACCCGGGGGGGTCAGGGTGCCGGTGTTGACGCCTTGCAGCAGCTCGAAGCAGAAGGCCAGAAAGCTGCTGCCGCTGGTCAGGTTGTTGACGCTGAAGGCGCCGGCGACGACGTCGTGGGTGGTGCCGCTCACATCGACGTTGAAGCTGAGGGAGTTGATGTCCTGCTCCAGCACGAGGGAGTCGGCCTGGGCGGAAGCGCTGGCGAACAGGCCAATGGCGGCCAGGGCCAGGGCGGACTTCTTGATGATGCGATTCATGTATTGCTCCTAGGTTAAAAAAGTGACTGTTTTCCCGGATGGGCTCCCGCGCGCCAACCGCCTTCAAGCGGTCAGCGCGCGGGGGAATTACGCCGCCATCAAGGCGAATTGCTGCTCGTCGTACAGGTTGGCCAGCTGGCCGAGGGCGGTAACCGCACCGTCACTCACCGAAGCGGCAGCGGCACTCGCATCAGCCGTCGGGCAGGCCGCGGTAACGGTGGAAGTACCGAGCACCACGTCCAGGCTGTGGTCGTCGCCAAGCAGGGCCGACAGGCTGGGCAGCACCACACCGGCGTCCGCGGCGTCGGCCACGGAGACGTTGAAATACACGTCAGCCATGTCGATGCTGGAGCCGTCGGCCATGACGGCACTGGAGCGTTCCAGGTGCAGGTTGCCCTGGGCATCCACGGCCGGCAGTTCGACAAAGTCCACCTTCAGGCTGGCCACGCCGGCTTCGACGAGGGTACGCAGCTCGCCGGCATCGGTCTGGTGGTTGCCGTTCAGGTCCTGCCACACCAGCAGGTCGCCGAAGTGGGCGTCCTGGGCATTGACGAAACCATCGCCATTGCTGTCGAAGGCTTCCAGCTTGGCAAAACCGTCGCCCTTGCTGGTGCCGCCGAACAGTTCGGAGAGGTTGTCGACCTTGCCGTTGTTGTCGATGTCGATGGCCAGGAAGGCATCACCGGCAGAGATCCAGCCACTGCTGATGGCCTTGCCGTTGCCGAGCAGGTCGAACTTGCCGGTGGCGTCTTCACGGGCAATGGTCTGGATGCCGTTTTGATCCAGGTCGAGAACAATCGGGGTGATCGCCGCGTCCCAGGTCATGTCGGCTTCGCCGGACACCAGGGTGGTGTAGGCCGTGGTGGCCACATCGTAGGTGCCGTAGGCATCGGCGTCCTTGGTGTCGTCAGTGCCGATGTTCTTGGCCGCCCAGTACCACTTCGACATATCCACACCCAGGTAGGTGGTCGCGCTCTTGTCGAACACGACACGATACGACCCCGGATCCAGGTTGGTGAACTTGTAGTTGCCGCTGGCATCCGTGTAGGTAGTGGCAATAGTGGTGCCGGAAGCGTTCTGCAGGGACACCTTGACGTTGCCGATACCCGGCTCAGTGCTGTCCTGGATGTCGTCGTGGTCCTTGTCTTCCCACACCTTGTCGCCAATGCTGGCCTTGCGGTACAGGCCGGCATCCCAGGACTTGTCGCTTTCACCCGCGGTCAGCGAGGTCAGCGTGGTCCTGCCGGTGGAATCCACATCGGAATCCACCGCATCGTTGGTGCCCTGGTTCTGCTTGGTGTAGTAGTAGCCGGTCGGGGCCACAACCTGCACCTTGTAGTTGCCTACGTTCACATTGCTGAACAGATAGTTGCCGCTCGCATCGGTCGTGGTAGTGGCCACCACAGTGCCGAGCGAGTTGAGCAGCTTGACGGTGACACCCTGGATGCCGGCTTCGCCCGCGTCCTGCACGCCGTTGAAGTTCATGTCTTCCCACACCTTGTCGCCAATGCTGGCGGTGGTCGGCGGGCAGTAGATGCCGGCATCCCAGGTGAGGTCGTTCTCGCCGGCGACGAGGGTGGTGGCGATGGTCTTGCCGGTGGTCACATCCACGTCGGAATCGATGGCATCGTTCGTGCCCTGATCCTTCGCCGAGAAGACATAACCGCTGGGCGCAAGCACCTGGACCGAGTAATCCCCCGGCACCACGTTGCTGAACTTGTAGTTGCCGTTGACATCGGTGGTGGTGGTGGCCACGACAGTACCGGCGGCGTTGAGCAGCTTGACGGTCGCGCCACTGTAGCCGGCTTCGCCGGTGTCCTGGATGCCGTTGTTGTTGCTGTCCACCCACACCTTGTCGCCAATGGACGCCAGCGGCTTGTAGAAGCCGGCATCCACCGTCAGGTTGTTGCTGCCCTGGGTGAGGGTGTAAAGGCCGGAGATACCGCTGGCATCGATATCACTGTCGGTGGCATCGGTCGCTACCGAGGCGTCCTTGGTGGTGACGATGTAACCGCTCGGGGTAACGACCTGCACCTTGTAGCTGCCAGCGGCCAGCTTGTCGAACAGGTAGTTGCCGCTGGCGTCGGTGGTGGTCGTGGCGATCACGGTGCCGACGCTGTTGAGCAGCTTGACGGTGACACCGGCAATACCGGCTTCACCGGCGTCCTGCACGCCGTTGGCGTTGCTGTCTTCCCACACCTTGTCGCCAATGCTGACATCGGTAGCGCAGAAGGCCGAGGCGGTATTGACGACCAGTTGATCGATCTTGAAATAGTCCTCCGGCGAGGTGTCGGTGGTATCGGCGGCGATGATCAGCACGTTGCCGACGTAACCGGCAGCGTTGAGGTCAGCCCAGCGGGCCGACGTCAGCGTCGTCTGGTTCACCTCGGTGAAGCCCATGCTGGTAAGCACGGCGTCAGACAGGGTGATGTGGCTGTCGAAGGCGCCATTGACGGTGCCAATCCACACCTTCACGTCGCTGTCGTTAACCACGTAGCCCAGATAAGCCTTGTCCACCACCACGGACTGGGAGAACTCGAACAGGACGAAGTTGTCCCGGCCGACGTTGTCCACCGTGTGGCTGACATCGCTGCCGGAGCCTTCGCTGCTGTCGGTAACGCCGAGACCGCCACCATAGGAACCCAGCCAGGCCGAGGACCAGGTGCCGTAGGTCTTGTCACGGCTCCAGGCACTGGTGTTCACCGAAATGCCGTTGCTGGTGTAGCTGCGAATGTTGCCGTTGGTGCCATCGGTGGCGGAGCTGCCGCTGAAGTCGAAGGTGGCACCAACCGACTTGACGGTCAGGCCGGCATCCCACGACAGATCGTTTTCACCGGATTCGAGGGTGGTCAGCACACTCTTGCCGGTGGCCTGATCCATGTCGGAGTCGACCGCATCGCTGGTCCCCTGATCCTTGGTGGTGAGGGCGTAGCCGGTGGGCGCCACCACCTGTACGGCGTAGCTGCCCGGCATCAGATCCTTGAACTGGTAGTTGCCGTTGATGTCGGTGAGTGCCGTCGCCACCACGGTGCCACTGGCATCGAGCAGCTTGACGGTGACACCGCACACACCCGCCTCGGTACCATCCTGGATGCCGTTGTTGTTGCAGTCGGCCCACACCTTGTCGCCAATGGAGGCCTTCTGGTAGAGACCGGCATCCCAGCTCAGGTCGGCTTCGCCGGCGGCCAGCGTGGTGGTGATGGTCTTGCCGGTGGTCGGATCGATGTCACTGTCGGTGGCATCATTGCCGCCCTGGTCCTTGGCGCTGACAAAATAGCCCGTCGGCGCAACAACCTGGGCGGAATAATCGCCAGGTACCAGGTTGTTGAACAGGTAGTTGCCGTTGGTGTCGGTCGTGGTGGTGCTCACCACGCTGCCGACGCTGTTGAGCAGCTTGACGGTGACACCGGCCAGGCCGGCTTCACCGGCGTCCTGCACGCCGTTGGCATTCTTGTCGAGCCACACCTTGTCGCCGTAGGAGGCCGGCTGCTTGACAATGCCCGCATCCCAGCTGAGATCCACTTCACCCGCATCGAGCACCGTCAGATCCATGTGGCCGCCGGTGTTGATGACGTCGGAATCAACCGCGTCGTTCGTACCCTGATTGGCGGCCGTGAAGGCGTAGCCGGACGGCAGCGTCCACTCCTGCACGTCGATACGGTACTGGCCCGCAGCAACATCGTCGAAGCGGTAATTGCCGCCGGCATCGGTGGTGCGGGTATCCAGCACGTTCCAGTTGGCGTCGCGCAATTCGACCACAACCCCCTGGACGCCTGCTTCGCCGGCATCCTGGATACCGTTGGCGTTGGTGTCGTAGAAGATCTTGTCGCCGATGCTGGCAGTCTGCTGGCTCAGGCCGGCATCCCACGAGAGATCGTTTTCGCCGGATTCCAGGGTGGTAGTGATGGTCTTGCCGGTGGTCTGATCGACATCGCTGTCGGTAGCGTCGTTGCCGCCCAGATCCTTGCTAGTGAAAGCGTAGCCGGCGGGGGCCACAACCTGCACCGAGTAATCGCCCGGCACCAGATCCTTGAACAGGTAGTTGCCGTTGGCATCGGTCGTGGCGCTGGCCACAACAGTGCCGGCAGCATTCAGCAGCTTCACGGTCACGCCGGTGATGCCGGCTTCGCCCGTGTCCTGCACGCCGTTCTTGTTGGTGTCGAGCCACACCTTGTCACCGATGGAAGCCTTCTGGTACAGGCCTGCATCCCACGTCAGGTCGGTTTCACCGGCGCTGAGGGTCGTGTTGATGGTCTTGCCGGTGGTCGGATCAATGTCGCTGTCGGTGGCATCGTTGCCGCCCAGATCCTTGCCGGTAACCGTGTAGCCGGTCGGTGCGACGACCTGCACGGCGTAATCACCCGGGGTCAGGCTGCTGAACAGGTAGTTGCCGTTGGCGTCGGTGGTGGAGCTACCCACCACGGTGCCGGCGCTGTCGAGCAGCTTGACGGTGACACCGGCCAGACCGGCTTCACCGGCGTCCTGCACGCCGTTGGCGTTCTTGTCCAGCCACACCTTGTCGCCGATGGCAGCAGTGCGTTCGTCGACGAAGTCGTTACCGGTGCTGGTCGCGCCCGGGGCCAGCGTCACGGCGATGCTGTTCGGGTTGCCGCCGTCGATGTCGGAAACGTCCAGGTAGCCCGGCTGGTTGGTTTCGACAACGGTGTAGGTGCCAGCCGGCACGTTGTTGAACGTGTAGTTGCCGTTGGCGTCGGTGGTGGTGGTTTGCACCACGGTGCCGGTGCTGTCCTTCAGCTGAACGGTGACGCCCGGAATCGGGGTGTCGCCGCTGTCGTTGTTGTCCAGATCTTCGCGAACCGTGCCGGAGATGGAGCCCGGGTTGGCGACGATGCCGGCATCCCAGCTCTTGTCCGACTCGCCGGAGTCGAGCACGGTCTGGATGGTCATGCCAGTGGCGCTGTCGGCGTCGCTGTCAGCGGCGTCGGAGCCCACGTCCTTGCTCGTGAACACGTAGCCGGTCGGCAGCGTGG
>NZ_SDKK01000003.1:0-30299 GCF_008107625.1 Zoogloea oleivorans | reverse complement strand
CAGACCTTGTCGCCCAGCTCAGCCAGCTTGTAGAAGCCGGCGTCGACGTTCGGGTTGTTCTCGCCGGAGACGAGAGTGATCGGGGCAGTCTGGCCGGCAGCGTTGATGTCGGAATCAAGCGCTTCGTTGCCGCCCAGGTCCTGACCGGTGATCTCGTAGCCAACCGGCTTCACTACGGCCACCGAGTAGGTGCCCGGGGCGACCGTGAAGCTGTAGTTGCCGTTGGCGTCGGTGGTGGCGCTTTGCACCACGTTGCCGCCGGCATCCTTCAACTGCACGGTGACGTTGGCGATGCCCGCTTCGCCGGCATCCTGCACGCCGTTGGCGTTCTTGTCTTCGAAGACGGTGTCGCCCAGGGTGGCGGGACGCTCGTCGACGAAGTCGTTACCGGTGCTGGTCGCGCCCGGGTTCAGCGTCACGGCGATGCTGTTCGGGTTGCCGCCGTCGATGTCGGAAACGTCCAGGTAGCCCGGCTGGTTGGTTTCAACCACCGAGTAGGTACCGGCCGGCACGTTGCTGAACGTGTAGTTGCCGTTGGCGTCGGTGGTGGTGGTCTGCACCACGTTGCCGGTGCTGTCCTTCAGCTGAACGGTGACGCCCGGAATCGGGGTGTCGCCGCTGTCGTTGTTGTCCAGATCCTCGCGAACCGTGCCGGAGATGGAACCCGGGTTGGCGACGATGCCGGCATCCCAGCTCTTGTCCGACTCGCCGGAGTCGAGCACGGTCTGGATGGTCTTGCCGGTGGCGCTGTCGGCGTCGCTGTCAGCGGCGTCCGAACCCGCGTCGCGGGTCGTGAAGCTGTAGCCGGTCGGCAGCGTGGTCTTGTCGAAAGCGACGCTGTAGGTGCCCGGACGCAGGTTGGTAAACAGGTAGTTGCCATTGGCATCAGTGGCAACCGGACCATCAACGAGTTCGCCGTTGGCGTTGAGCAGACGCACGATGACACCCTGGACACCGGCTTCGCCGTCGTCCTGCACACCGTTCTTGTTGGTGTCGAGCCACACGCGATCGCCGATTTCAGCGGTACGGAACAGGCCCGCATCGATGGTGCTGTTCACTTCGCCAGCAGCCACAGTCACCGGGGCGCTGCTGCCAGCAGCGTCAAAATCGCTATCGGTAGCATCGCTCGGGCCCATGTCGGGCTCGGTAACGACATAGCCTGCGGGAGTCACGATGGCGACCGCGTAGGTGCCCGCATCCACGTTGAAGCTGTAGTTGCCGCTGGCGTCCGTGGTGGTGGTTTGCACCACGTTGCCCAAGGCATCCTTCAGTTGCACGGCGACGCCGGCGATGCCGGCCTCACCCGTGTCCTGCACGCCGTTGCCGTTGATGTCTTCCCACACCTGATCGCCGATAACGGCCTGGGCCGGCTGCGGCACATTGAAGGTGATGGTGTTCGGGGTGAGATCCAGATCATTGCCGCCACAACCGTCGGTACCGCCGGTGTCGCGAACCTGGAAGTCGAAGCCGATGGCGCCGCCCGCATTCATCGGTGCGGTATAGGTGAGCTTGCCTGCCACGATGTCGGCAGCCAGGATTTCCTGGCCGGCGATCACGGCAACGCCGTCAAGCAACAGGGAGCCCGTCGCCGGGACGGTGGTGATCAGCACCGATTTGAGGCTGTCGCCCTCGACCGGATCGGTGAAACCGAAGTCGTTGAGGCCCAGCACGTAGAGGTCACCATTGGCGAGGACGAGGGACTCATCGGCGCCGGAAGGGGCGTCATTCACCGGCGTCACGTTGATCGTCAGATCCAGGACAAAGCTGTTGCCGGTGCTGTCCGTGCCGAGAACCCGGACCTTCAGGTCTCCGTTGAAGTTCGGCAGGTAGGACATGTCCACCGTGAAGGTGTCCTTGTCGACGGCGGTGAAATAGCCGGAGGTGGTCTCGACGTACTTGGAGCCGTCGAAAACATAGAGCTTGATGCGTGCAGGTTCCGTTGCGGCGTAATTGGGATCGGCTTGCTTGAGCAGATCGAACAACTCGAAATTCTTGCTGGTGTCTTCGCAAAGGGAAACGCTGGTTGAGTACCGCGAAGTTGCCATGAACGACCTCCATCTTTCTGTTTGTTGTGTCTTCGAATTCCACGGGGAATACGAAGAGGAAAGAAAATCACAGTCTTAACTGCAATTTGCGGGCCACCACGACAACAAAATTCGTCAAAATTAATAATTCGAATCCACCTCAATCACTTAAGGAATTCCAATGCCATTTTCAGAAGTGTAAAAAAACACAAACCACTATTCGGTGTAAAAAAAACCGACACGGCAAACTGAAAGAAAGGGTGCCAAGAAGCACACCAACCCCCTTGAAATTCGTTTCGCCATATCCAGAAAAAACAAATAAACCAATGATTAATATAGCTTTTAATACATAAAAAGGGCTTCAAAACAGGGAGCCTGGACCACCGTCCACCATTCACGGAAACCGCTTTGAAACCCGGGAAAATATCCGACAGGAAATACGCCACACTTCAAGCTGGCCATTTAACACTTTATTGCAGAATTAAAGACCTGGAATAATGCAGCATGCGCAGGCCGAAAGCCGCCGCAAAAACCCATTGTATTTGTTAAAAACAGCAATAAACGCTTTACGAACGATCGCCATTTCGTGAGAAACGTCACCACTTAGGCAAATCGCATCTTCCGGAAAAAATAATCGTGACTTTTTAACATTTGGCATTTGGCCTGTTGTGGCAACATCGCCCCCCTAGTCAATGCGGGCACCGAATTACAAGGGTCCGCGCGGCCTGTCCAACAGAGCAACCTGCCCATGCGCGAAAAATCCCCTTCCACCAACGGAGAAGCTTCGGTCGACGGAGTCATCGACCAGTTGGTATTTCTGGCGCATTTTTTCGGCAAGCGGGCAGATCCGGTCCAGTTGCTGGCAGACACACCAGTTGTCGCCGGACAGATCAGCGAAACCCATATCAGGGAATGCGCCCATCGCGGGGGGCTGGCCTTGTCCCGGGCAAAGAAAAACGTGACGGCGTTCAAGCCCTCCGAACTACCGGCGCTGGTGTTTGCGGCCGACGGTGGCGACCCGCTGATCCTCTTGCGCCGCGACGGCGACAACTTCGAATGCGTGCAGGCAGGTATCCGCGGCAGCGTGACGATGAGCGCCGCGCAGGTGGCCGCCGAATACACGGGGATGGCGTGCTTCGTGCGGCCGATGGTGTTCTTCGACACGCGCAGCCTGCTTTACCACCTGCCCCGCCCGCGCCGCTGGTTCTGGGACACCCTGCTGGCCAACAAGGCCATCTACGGCTGGGCCCTGCTGGCCACCGTGCTGACCAATGTGTTCGCGGCGGTGATCCCCTTCTACACCATGTCGGTATATGACCGCGTCGTGCCCAACAACGCCCTCGACAGCCTGTGGGTGCTGACCGGCGCGGTGGTGGTGGTGGCCCTGTTCGACCTGGTCATCAAGATGCTGCGCAGCTATCTGCTGGAGGCCGCGGCGCGCAAGGCCGACGTGCAGATGTCATCCCACGTGTTCGCCCAGGCCCTGCGCCTGCGCGCGGCCTCCCGCCCGGCCTCGGGCGGTGTGCTGGCCAACATCGTGCGCGACTTCGAGTCGGTACGGGAGTTCGTCACCTCGTCCACCCTGACGGTGCTCGGCGACGTGCCCTTCATGCTGTTCTTCCTGGTCCTGATCGCCATCATCGGCCACTGGCTGGTGTTCATTCCGCTGCTCCTGATCCCGCTCACCGTGGCGGTGTCCTTCCTGATCCGCCGCCCGCTCACCCGCATCCTCGGCAGCAACATGCAGGAATCGGCCCAGCGCACGGCCCACCTGTTCGAAGTGATGAACGGGGTGGACACGCTCAAGTCCCTTGGCGCCGAAGCGTGGGCCCGCCGGCAGTGGGAAATGCTGACCGTCAAAATCTCCGAGAACTCGGTGAAGATGCGCGAGTGGACGTCCTTCGGCACCTACATCTCGCTGCTGGTCACCAACCTCGATTCGATCCTCATCGTGATGTTCGGCGCCATGATGATCAGCGCCGGCGACCTGACCATGGGCCAGTTGATCGCCGTGTCGATGCTGGCCGGCCGGGCCATCACGCCAGCCACCCAGATCGCCTCCCTGATCGTCCGCTACGAGCAGACCCGCCAGGCCCTCGAAGCCCTCGACAAGATCATGGATGCGCCCACCGACGAAACCGCCGACAGCCTGCATCTGCCACGCCTGTCGGGGCGCATCGACTTTCGCGACGCGCACTTTGCCTACCCCAACTCGGCGCCGCTGCTCAAAGGACTCAACCTGCACATCCGGCCCGGCGAACGGGTCGGCTTCATCGGCCGCATCGGCTCCGGCAAGAGCACCCTCTTCAAGCTGATCCTCAACCTCTACAGCCCCGACCAGGGCGCGGTAATGGTGGACGGCATCTCGGTGAACCAGCTCGAACCGCAAAGCCTGCGCCGCCAAATCGGCTATGTGCCCCAGGACGTGGTGCTCTTCCACGGCGACATCCGCGAGAACATTCTGCTCGGCAGCACCCAGGTCGGCGATGAGGAAGTCCTCGAAGCGCTGCGCATGTCGTGCCTCGACGAGACCCTCGCCCAGATGCCCAACGGCCTCGGTACCCAGGTCGGCGAACGGGGCGAACGCCTGTCCGGCGGCCAGCGTCAGGCGGTGTCCATCGCCCGGGCCCTCGTCCAGCAGCCGCGCATGCTGCTCCTCGACGAACCGACCAGCATGATGGACCCGGCCACCGAATCCCGCCTCATCGACAACCTGCGCTCCGTCAAGGGCATGACCGTGCTGCTGGTCACCCACCGGATGGCCATGCTGCCGCTGGTCGACCGGCTGGTGGTACTGGACCAGGGCCGCGTCGTGCTCGACGGGCCGCGCAACGACGTCCTGCGCAAGCTGCAAACCGGCCCGGCCCAGGGCGCACCGAAGGAGTTTGCCGCATGAAACTGAACATCGCCTCCAGCCAGCCCCGCCTCGAAGCCGAAGCGCTCAGCAGCCACCCGGATCTCGACCGCGGCCCGCAGCGGGCCGTGCTGATCCTGCTCGGCACCACCGCCCTGTTTTTCATTCTGTTTTTCACGTGGATGAGCTTTGCACGCCTCGACATCTCGGTGACCGCCATCGGCGCCGTCGTTCCGTCCAGCCGGGTGCAGCAGATCCAGAGCATGGAAGGCGGCATCCTGCAGGCCCTCAACACCCGCGAAGGCAGCGTCGTAAAGAAGGGCGAGGTGCTCGCCGTCGTCCAGAACCTGCAGTTCAACGCCGAACAAGGCGAATCCCGGCAAGCCCTGTGGAGCGCCCAGGCAAGCATCGCCCGCCTCGATGCCGAAGCCCGCAATGGCGCCCCGCAGTTTCCGGCCGAACTGGAGAACAGCGCGCCGGATCTGGTCCGCGAGCAGCGCACGCTTTTGCAAACCCGGCGCCAGGAACGCGAGAACACCCTCGAAACCCTGTCCCGCCAGCTCGCCCAGCGTCAGCAGGAACTGGCCGAGGCGCGCAGCCGCCACCAGACACTGGCCGACTCGATCGGCTCGGCACGGGAAACCCTGGCCATCGAGGAAAAGCTCGCCGCCGCCGGCGCGGGCGCCAGGGCCGACCTGCTCGCTGCCCAGCAGCGCTACACCGGCCAGAAGGGCGAACTGGAAACCACCCGCATCACCATCGGGCGCATCCAGGCCGCCGTTGCCGAAGCCCAGGCCCGCCTGACCGAAACCCGCTCGCGCTTCCAGACCGAGACCAGCAAGGAAAAGAACGAAGCCGAACTGAAGGCCGCCACCCTCACCGAACAACTCACCGGCCGCAACGACCGGGTCGCCCGCCGGGAACTGCGTGCCCCGATGGACGGCGTGGTTAACCGGGTCCTCGTCACCACGGTCGGTGGCGTGGTCAAGGCCGGCGAAAGCATCATGGAAGTGGTGCCGGCCGACGGCCGACTGCTCATTACCGCCAAGGTGAAGCCCTCCGACATCGCCTTCATCAAGGCCGGCCAGGACGCCAAAATCCGCATCAGCGCCTACGACTCATCGATTTTCGGGACCCTGCCGGGCAAGGTCCTGCGCGTCGGCGCCGACGCGGTGGTGGACGCCGAACGCAAGGAAACCTTCTTCGAAGTCTTCCTCGAAGCCCAGAAGAACTTCCTTGGCGATGCCTCCGAGCACCTGACCATCTCCCCGGGCATGGCCGCCGACGCCAGCATCCAGACCGGCAAACGCACGATGATGGAATACATGCTGAAACCCATCGTCAAGACCCTCGACAAATCCCTGCGCGAACGCTGATGATCCGCCACCTCCCTGCCCCGCGCCGCCTCGCCGGCCTGCTCGCCGCCCTCGGCATCGGCTTCGCCACCTGTGGCGCCCATGCCGAAGCCCTGCCGGCGGTGGTGGACAAGGTGCTCCTGCAGCAACCCAGCGTGCGCTCCGCCCAGGCCCTGTTGCGGGCGGCCGACGCCCAGATCACGCAGGTGCGCTCCGACTTCCTGCCCAGCCTCGGCCTCACCTACCGCAACTCCGACGCCCGCGACGAAACCCAGGGCCAGCCGCTCAACCGCAACATTCGGCGCAGCGATGCCAGCCTGCGCTGGAACATCTTCAACGGCGGTGCCGACACCAACCGTCTGCGCTCCATCGGCCTGGCCCGCGATGCGGCCGATGCCGACCTCGACGAAGTGCTGGAGCGGGTCGCCTACGACATCACCGAAAACTACGCCGACGTGGTGCGCCTGCGCCAGACCATGGACAGCCTCAACGCCACCATCGCCCGCCAGGAACGGGTCGAAGCCAACGTGGCGCGCCGGGTCGAGGCCGGGCGCATACCCTCGGCCGAACTGGATCTGATGCACGTCCGCCTGATCCAGAGCCGGACCCTGCTCGGCCAGTTGCGCGCCCAGCTAGGCACCGCCGAATACCGTTATCGCCTGCTCACCGGCCAGGCGCCGGAAGGCCTCGTCGCCCCCGCCATCCAGCCGGCCGACAAGGATGGCGACATCGACGGACTGGTCGAGCGCATCCACGAACGCAACCCGCGCCTGCGCGCCGCGCTGCAGCGCACCGCCGCCCGCCAGGCCGACATCGGGGTAGCCCGTGGCAGCTTCTTTCCGGCAGTCGACCTGAGCTACAGCAAGCGCCTCGACAACACCACCATCCCGGTGCCGGTGTCCGACTCCGACCGCTCGGCCCAGGTGCAGGTCAGCATCGACATTCCCCTCGGTGGCAAGAACATCGGCCGCCATACCGAAGCCGTCGAACGCCACCAGGCCGCCCAGGCTGACGCCGACGACCTCTTGCTGAAGGTCTCGAAGGAGATCACCGACCTGTACCGCCAGTTTGCCGAAGCGCGGGAAATCGCCCCGCTGATGGAAGAGCGGGTAGTCGCCGCCCAGCGCGTCGCCGCCGCCTACGAGCTGCATTTCGAGGCAGGCCGGCGCTCCCTCAACGACCTGTCGATCACCCAGGAAGACCTCTTCAACGCCCAGCGCGCGCTGATCGAAAACCGCGCCCAGCAAACCACTCTGCAAGCCCAGCTCCTCGGCCTCGCCGGCGAACTACGGAGCGCCCTGCGCAGCCGCTATCGCCCGGCACCGATTGCCGCCGAACTGCTCGGCACCGCGCCGTTCTCGCCGGCCCTCGTGGCCGCGCCGTTGCCCACGCTCGAAGCCCCGCCCACCCCGGTGATGGAACTGGTCGAGCCAGCGGTCGGCACCGGTACGCCGGACGAGCAGCTCAGTCGCCAGCTGGAAGCCTGGACCTCCGCCTGGACCGCTCAGGACTTCAATCGCTACCGCACCTTCTACGTCGCCGATTTCAATCCCGGCAAGGGCCGCAGCACAACCGATTGGGAGACCGAACGCCGCCAGCGGCTCACCCAGGCCACCAACCCCGGCGTGCGCATCGCCAACCTCAAGATCCGCGCCCACGGCGATGGACACCTGAGCACCCGTTTCATCCAGCACTACACGGCCGGCCACTACCGCGACACGGTACGCAAGCAGCTCGACTGGGTGAAGGTGGACGGTCAATGGAAGATCGCCGCCGAGACCGTGCTCGCCGCACCGCCGCCTGCACGGCCCAGCGTACCGCCCACTCCGACAGGGCAGTAAGTAAAACAAGGCCAGCGATTTGCTGGCCTTGTTTTGGCGGGCGACCCTGTCAGCGCTCGCGCTTCCTGAGCAACATGTGAATCCAGTTGGGATGGCGGCCCTTCAGGGCCCGGGTAGCCTGGCTGGCATAAAAGCCGAGCCGGGTGCACACCTTCTGAAACACGCTCCGGGCAGGTGGCGCAAGCAGCAGTTTGCCGCAATGCACGCAGGGTTCGTCCTGCGTGTAGGTGCCGTAGGGGTTGCCAGCCAGATCCATCAGGAAGGCAGCCAGGAAATTCGTCGTTTCGTCGGATTCGCCGACGAATGAGGTGTTGACCACTTCATAGCCGGGAAACAGCACCATCAGACGCTGTTCATCGAAGCTGTTCACGTGCCCCCAGGGAGGGTTCTTGCCACCGCAGGAGTAACAGGTGGAGCGCCCCAGCCGCGTGTCCTGCCGGTACGGAACGCCGATGAGAAGATGGCTGCGGCTGACCCGTCCCAACTCGGCGCAGGCCTTGCCGAGCAGCGGGGTCGGTATGTGTTCCAGCACCTCGGCACAGAACACCAGATCAAAGCTGTCATCGGCAAATTCCAGCGCCGACGCATCCCCTTGCACGCAGTCCACGTTCGGATGTTCGAAGGCCGGTTTTTCCAGGTCGAGGGCCACAACCCTGGCATACCGGTCGGCAAGGAGCCGGGAAAAATGCCCCTCCCGTGCCCCCACATCGAGGGCTGCTCCGCCACCGCCGGGAAGCAGGCGCAGCAGATCTTCGGTCCGGCGGCATTCAGACTCTCGCGCCCTGTAATCCTTCAACTCCACCGCGCACTCCTCTGGGCTGCATGGCGTTCGAACATCGTTCGACAGCATCTGCCTGCTCCTTTCCCGATCCGACTTTCAAATCATCAAAAGTTGCTTCATGGCCTGCCAGCTAAATGGCGGTGAATACCGAAAAGCTTACAGGCCCAGCTCACCCCACATGGCATCTACCCGTGCCTTCACTGCGGCATCCATCACGATCGGCGTGCCCCATTCCCGGTTGGTTTCCCCCGGCCATTTGTTGGTGGCGTCGAGGCCCATCTTGGACCCAAGACCGGCCACCGGGCTGGCAAAGTCGAGGTAATCGATGGGCGTGTTGTCGACCAGCGTGGTGTCACGGGTGCCGTCCATGCGGGTGGTCAGCGCCCAGATCACTTCCTTCCAGTCGCGGATGTTCACATCATCATCCACCACGATGATGAACTTGGTGTACATGAACTGGCGCAGGAAGCTCCAGATACCGAACATCACCCGCTTGGCGTGGCCCGGGTACTGTTTCTTGATGCTGACGATGGCCAGCCGGTAGGAGCAGCCCTCCGGCGGCAGGTAGAAGTCGACGATCTCGGTGAACTGCTTCTGCAGCAACGGCACGAAGACCTCGTTGAGCGCCACGCCCAGCATCGCCGGTTCGTCGGGCGGCTTGCCGGTGTAGGTGCTGTGGTAGATCGGGTCGCGCCGGCTGGTGATGCGCTCGATGGTGAACACCGGGAATTCCGACTGCTCGTTGTAGTAGCCGGTGTGGTCGCCGTAGGGGCCTTCCAGGGCCATTTCTCCCGGGTGGATCACCCCTTCCAGCACGATCTCGGCCGAGGCCGGCACCTGCAGGTCGGAGCCGATGCACTTCACCAGCTCGGTCTTGGCACCGCGCAGCAGGCCGGCGAACTGGTATTCGGACAGGGAATCCGGCACCGGCGTCACCGCCCCCAGGATGGTTGCCGGGTCGCAGCCGAGCACCACCGCCACCGGGAAGGGCTTGCCCGGGTTGGCCTTCTGGTGCTCGAGGAAGTCGAGTGCCCCACCCCGGTGGGCCAGCCAGCGCATGATGACCTTGTTCGGCCCGAGCACCTGCTGACGGTAAATGCCGAGGTTCTGGCGGTTCTTGTTCGGCCCGCGGGTCACCACCAGGCCCCAAGTAATCAGCGGTGCCACATCGCCGGGCCAGCAGTGCTGGATCGGCAGGCTGGCCAGATCCACATCCTTGCCCTCCTTCACCACCGCCTGGCACGGGGCCGACGACACCGTCTTCGGCGACATGTTGAGCACCTGACGAAACACCGGCAGCTTGTCCCACGCATCCTTGAGGCCCTTGGGCGGCTCCGGCTCCTTCAGAAAAGCCAGCAGCTTGCCCACTTCACGCAACGCGCCCTGCCAGTCGTCGCCACTGACACCCATGCCCAGCGCGACCCGCCGGGGCGTGCCGAAAAGGTTGGCGAGCACCGGCACCGAATGCCCCCTGGGATTCTCGAAGAGAATCGCCGGGCCACCGGCACGCAGCACCCGGTCGCAGATCTCGGTCATTTCCAGGTGCGGATCGACCTCGGTCTTGATCCGCTTGAGTTCGCCGATTTTTTCCAGTTGGGCAATGAAGTCACGCAGGTCGGTGTAGCGCATGGCGGTCAGGAAACGAAAGTAAGGGGTGGGTGAAAAAACCAACGGCCGCGTGAGCGGCCGTTAATGATTGCGGGACGGAGCGTCTTAATCAAGCAGGGTGTTGATGGCCTTGATGTCTTCCTCGCCCAAAGCACCGGCCGCGGCCTTCAGCTTGAGCTGGGCCATCAGGGTGTCGTAGCGAGCCTTGGAGAGCTTTTGCTGGGTATCGTAGAGCTGACTCTGGGCGTTCAGGACGTCGATATTGATGCGCACGCCGACTTCGTAGCCGAGCTTGTTGGCGTCGAGGGCCGAGGTGGACGACACTTGCGCGGCCTCGTAGGCCTTTACCTGGGCCAACCCGCTGGTCACGCCAAGATAAGCCTGGCGGGCGTTCTGGGCCGAGGTGCGGCGAGCAAAGTCCACATCGGCATTGGCCTTGTCACGCAGGGCCGACGCTTCGCGAACGCGGGAACTCACCGCACCGCCCTGAAACAGGGGCAGCGCCACTTGCACGCCGACCACCGCCGAGTCGGTATTGTTGGCCGCAAAATTGGCCAGGGCGTTGGCCGTAGCCGTGTTGCCGTAAGTGGCCACCATATCGACCGTCGGCAGATGTGCCGCACGATTGCGCTCCACTTCACGACCGGCCACTTCAGCGCTGATCTGTGCCGCCTGCACCGCCAGACCGGCACCTTCGGCGGCGGTAACCCACGACTGGATGTCCGCCGGCTCGGGGCGGGTCAGGGCAACGCCCTTGCGCAGCCCCTTCAGCGCGTCCGCTTCCTTGCCGGTCAGAACCAGCAGGGCATGGCGCTTGACGGCCAGGTCGCTCTCGGCAGCCAGCATCTGGGCCGACGACAGATCGGAACGGGACTGGGCTTCATGCACATCGGTGATGGTAACGGTGCCGACCTCGAAACTCTTCCGGGCCAGTGCCAGTTGCTGGACGTTGGCCTGGTTGAGGGCCGCTGCCGAGGCCAGGATGTCCTGCGCAGTGAGGACGTCGAAGTAGGCCTGAGAGGCGCGCAGGGTCAGATCCTGCCGGGCCAGTTGATACTGGGCCTCGGCGAGGGCCACCTGCATCTCGCCCTGCTTGTACTGGACCCAGTTCTGCCAGCGGAACAGGGGCTGGGTGAGCTGCACCAGCCAGCCATTGCTGTTGTAAGCGCGGGAGTTGCTGGACGTGGCGGTATTGACGGTGACATCGTTCCAGTTGGAGTTGCCCGTCAGGCTGAGGGACGGCAACAGGCCAGCCCGCCCCTGCGGGAGCTTCTCGCGACCGGCTTCGAGGGACGCCCGGGCCGCCGCGAGAGTGGCGTCGTAGGACAAGGCATCGCGATAGACCTGCTCCAGGTCTGCTGCGCCCGCTCCCATCGCCATCAGGCTCACCGCCACCGCTACCACACTACGTCCTGCCAGCCGTCTCATTCCGTTCTCCGTCCGTTCTGTCGCACGTATATCAATACTGGGGCATCGCCGGGTCGACCTGGGCGGCCCACTGGGCCACCCCGCCGGCCAGGTTGATCAGGTTGGCGAAGCCCTGATGCTGCAGGAACATCGCCACCTGCATGCTGCGCCCGCCGTGATGGCAGATCACCACGATCTCGGCATCGGGCTCGAGCTCCTGCATGCGCGCCGGCACACTGGCCATTGGCATCAGCACGGAGCCCGGAATCGAGCAGTACTGGAATTCCTGCGGCTCGCGCACGTCGAGCAGAAAGGGCGCCGGACGACTGTCGTCCTTCAGCCACTCGGCCAGTTGCGGGGGGGTGATTTGCTTCATCGTCGGAAATGGCTCAGAACGTGAACTGGCTCTTGCGCGGTGCGTTGCGCATCATCGGAACCAGGTTTTCGAAAAGGGACTCGGTGCGGTATTCACCTTCGGCCACGCAGGTCACCAGTTGGGCGGTCATCAGGGGCGCTTCGCCGACAAAGGCGAACAGGCGACCGCCGACCTTGACCTGCTGCAGCAGGGATTCGGGAATCTGCGGCACACCGCCGGAGACGACAATCAGGTCGTAGGGCGCGCTGCCCGGCCAGCCGCACACGGCATCGCCTTCTTCGACGATGACGTTCTCGACGCCGTAGCGCTTGAGGTTGTCGTGGGCCATGTTGACCAGCGCCGGCTCGATGTCGACGGTACGCACCCAG
The DNA here is from genome assembly GCF_008107625.1 of Zoogloea oleivorans. Lineage (GTDB taxonomy): Bacteria > Pseudomonadota > Gammaproteobacteria > Burkholderiales > Rhodocyclaceae > Zoogloea > Zoogloea oleivorans. Next base: position 17,685 of record NZ_SDKK01000003.1, on the reverse strand, counting down.
TCGGCCTTGGCCGCCAGCAGTGCGGCGAAATAGCCAGAACCGGCGCCGACTTCAAGCACCTTGTCGGAACGCTTGACCTGGACGGCCTGCAGGATCTTCCCCTCGATCACCGGGACCAGCATGCTGGCGCCATGGCCCAGGGGAATCAGCCCCTCGGACAGGGCCAGCGACTTGTAGGCCTCCGGCACGAACTCCTCGCGGCGGACACTCATCAGCAGATCGAGCACGCCAAAATCCAGCACCTCCCAGGGGCGGACCTGCTGCTCGACCATGTTGAACCGTGCTTGTTCGAAATTCATTATGTGACTCCCGGGTTAATATTAGCACAAGCTAATATTTATGATCTGCGCGCGTGAATGGTTGCGAAAAAACTTTCGAATTTTAGCGTACTTGTGCATCGCACAGATCATCCACATCAGCCGGGGCCCTGATCAGGCCCGCTTCACGCGATACCATGCGGCATACAGGGCCGGCACGAAGAGCAGCGTCAGCAGCGTGGCAACCATCAAGCCCCCCATGATGGCCACCGCCATCGGCCCGAAAAAGGCGCTGCGGGTCAGCGGAATCATCGCCAGCACTGCCGCCGCCGCCGTCAGCGCAATGGGGCGCAAACGACGCACCGCCGACTCGACGATGGCGTTCCAGATCGACAGGCCCTTCTCCACGTCCTGCTCGATCTGATCCACCAGGATCACCGAATTGCGCATGATCATGCCGAACAGCGCGATGGTCCCGAGCATGGCCACAAAGCCGAAAGGCTGGTTGAAGAGCAGCAGGAACAACACCACCCCGATCAGCCCCAGCGGCGCCGTGAGGACCACCATGGTGGTCCGCGAGAAACTGCCCAGCTGAACCATCAGCACCGTAAACACCACCGCAAAGAAAATCGGGAAGCCGGCATTCACCGAACTCTGCCCCTTGGCGCTCTCCTCCACCGCACCGCCGGTTTCGATGCGATAGCCAGCCGGCAGCTTCGCCTTGATCGGCGCCAGCAGCGGCTCGATCTGGGCCGTGACGGTCGGCGCCTGGATGCGGCTGTCGTAGATCTGGCCGCGCACGGTGATACTCGGTTCCCGGTTGCGTCGCCACACCAGGCCCTGCTCGAAGGCGTAGCTGACGGTGGCCACCTGGCCCAGCGGCACCGACTTGCCGGCCCGCGTCGGAATCGACAACTCGGCGACCAGCGACAGACGATCGCGCTCGAACGCATCGCCGCGCAGCACCACGTCAATCGACTCGATACCTTCCCGGTAGCTGGTCGCCGTCAGGCCGCGCGTCGAGGTGTTGAGAAAGTTGGCCACATCCTGCGTCGACAATCCGAGCAGGCGCGCCTTGTGCTGATCCACCTCGACCCGCAGAACCTTCGATTGCTCGTCCCAGTCGAGTTGCACGTCGGACAGGTTGTTGTTTTCACGCATCACCGCCGCCACTTCGGCGGCCAGCTTGCGCACCGTCGGAATGTCCGGCCCGTTCACCCGGAACTGCACCGGAAAACCCACCGGCGGACCGTTTTCAAGCCGGGCAATGTTGGCCCGCAGGTTCGGAAAGTCGTGCTTGAAGAGTTCGATCATCCGCTCTCGCAGGGCCTCCCGGGCCGGAATGCTGTCGGTGAGAATCACGAACTGGGCAAAGTTGGGTGCCGGCAGTTGCTGGTCCAGCGGCAGGTAGAAACGCGGGCTGCCGGAGCCCACGTAGGCCACGTAGTTCTGGATGCCGGACTCCTTCTTGAGGATGGCTTCGAGCTTCTCCACCTCGGCCTGGGTAGCGCGCAGACTGGAGCCCTCCGGCAGACGCAGATCAATCAGTACCTCCAGCCGGGTCGAGTTGGGGAAGAACTGCTGCTGCACAAAACCGAATCCCACCATCGCCGTCGCAAACAGCGCCAGCGTGGTGCCGATGACCACCCAGCGCTTTGCCACGCACCAGTCCACCAGGGCGCGGAAGCGGTTGTAAAACGGAGTGCGGAAGACGGCATCCTCATCGCCATCGATGTGCGGATCGCCCAGGCCAATGCGGTCCTTGAAGGCGTCCAGACGCGGGAAGCGCCGGCCGAGCCAGCTCGGCTTCTTCGGCCCGCGGGGGTCCGGCAGCAGCACGTAGCCCAGGTAGGGCACCACGATCACCGCCGCCAGCCACGAGGCCAGCAAGGCGATGGCATTCACCTGGAAGATCGAGCGGGTGTACTCGCCGGTAGACGATTGCGCCGTGGCGATCGGCAAAAAGCCGGCCACTGTCACCAGCGTGCCGGAGAGCATCGGCCCGGCCGTGCTGGTATAGGCGAAGGCCGCCGCACGACTGCGCTCCCAGCCCTGCTCCATCTTCACCAGCATCATCTCGACGGCGATGATGGCATCGTCCACCAGCAGGCCAAGGGCCAGGATCAGCGCACCCAGCGAAATCTTGTGCAGGCCCACATCGAACAGGCGCATGCCGAAGAAGGTCACGCCCAGTACCAGCGGAATCGACAGGGCCACCACCAGCCCGGTACGCAGCCCCAGCGAGAAGAAGCACACCAGCAGCACGATGATGACCGCCTCGGCCAGCGAGTGGATGAACTCGCTCACCGAACGCTGCACCGCCTCCGGCTGACTGGACACCTCGGTCAGCTCCAGACCCACCGGCAGTTGTGCCTGGAGGCGCGCCACGGTTTCCTTGAGGCTGCCGCCCATGGCGATGATGTCGCCACCCTTGGTCATCGACACGCCAAGACCGAGGGCATCCTGCCCCTGGAAGCGGAAGCGCGGCGCCGGCGGCTCGACGAAGCCACGCGCCACCGTGGCGATGTCGCCGATGCGGAACTCCCGCCCGCCAGCCCGGATGCGCGTCTCGCGGATGCCCTCGACAGTGTCGTAGGCACCGCTGGGACGCAGGTAAATGCGCTCACCCTTCGTTTCGAAGTAACCGCCCGGCGCCACCGCGTTCTGGCGGGCCAGCGCGTCGGTCACCGTCTGCACATCAAGGCCGAGGGTCGCCAGCTTGGTGTTGGACAGCTCCACGTAGATGCGCTGCTCCTGCTCACCGATCAGCTCCACCTTGGCCACGCTGGGCACGCGCAGCAATTCGGCGCGGATTTTCTCGCTCTCGGCCTTGAGCCTGGCGTAGTCGAAGCCGTCGCCGGTCAGCGCGTAGATGTTGCCGAAGACGTCACCGAATTCATCGTTGAAGAACGGCCCGCGGGTGCCGGTCGGCAGCGTGCCCTTGATATCGCCGATCTTCTTGCGCACCTGGTAGAAGACGTCGGGCACCTCCCTGGTCGGGGTCGAATCCTTGGCCACAAACAGCACCACCGACTCGCCGGGACGGGAATAGCTGCGCAGGATGTCCACGAAGGGCACTTCCTGCAGCTTCTTCTCGATGCGGTCGGTAACCTGCTCTTCCACTTCGCGGGCCGACGCGCCCGACCATTCGGTACGCACCACCATCACCTTGAAGGTGAAGGGCGGATCTTCCGACTGGCCGAGCTTCTGGTAGGACATGACGCCGATCAGCGCCAGCGCGACGATCAGGTAGCGCACCAGCGGCTGGTGCCGCAGGGCCCATTCAGACAGATTGAAACGCTTCACGCTCAGGCTCCCGTCTTGACGGCAAGCGGCGCTGCCGGCGCCGTTGCCGGCGTGGCGGAGCTGACCGGCTGCAGCAACTGCCCGGCGACGATCTTATGCACGCCAGCCACCGCGATGGTTTCCCCCGGCTGCACACCGCCGGCAAGCAGCACCCCGTCTTCCCGGTACTGGCGCACGCTCACCTTGCGCAACACCGGCTTGACCAGCGCGCCTTCGGCCTGCATCACCCACACGGCGCTGCCGCCCTCATGCTCGAAAACCGCACTGATCGGCACCAGCAGCGCGCCCGCTGCGGCCGCGGCATCGGGCAGGATCACATTGGCGGTCATGCCCAGTTGCACCGCCGGCCCCGGATTGATGATGCTCACGCGCACCGCGTAGGTTCGGGTCGCCGCATCGGCGCTCGGCGCAATCTCGCGCACCTTGCCCTGCAGCGCCACGTCCGGCTGGCTCCACAGGCGGATCTCGATGTCCCTGACCGCACGCAACGCGGAGATGCGGCTTTCCGGCACGGCGATCAGCACTTCGCGCTCTCCGTCCCGGGCCAGCTTCATGACCACTGCCGAATCCTTCACCACCTGCCCGACCTCAACGCTCACCGCGGTGATCACGCCAGCCTGATCGGCCACCAGGCTCGTGTAGGCGGTCTGGTTACCGGCCACGGTAGCCTGGGCGCGGGCCTGCTCGACGCGGGCCGCCGCCGACGTGAAGGTGGACTCCTTGGCATCCAGCACACTGCGGCTGACGAAGTTCTTGCCTACCAGATCCCGATAACGCTCCATCTCGGCCTTGGCAAAAGCGTACTCGTTGCGGGCCGCGGCCAACTGGGCGCGCGCCGCTTCGGCATTGAGGCCGACATCCGCCGGATCGAGACGGGCCAGCACCTGACCAGGCTTCACCACCGCCCCCACATCCACCTTGCGTTCGACGACCTTGCCAGAGATGCGGAAAGCCAGATCCGACTCATAACGGGCACGCACCTCACCGGAATACAAAGCCCCTGCCGACACCGACGACAGGGCCAGCTTGTGCACCATCACGGGCCGTGGCGCCTCGACGACCGGTGCGGGCTTGGAGCAGGCTGCAAGCACTGCCAGGGCAACTGCACTGAGGAAAAGATTCCGCTTCATTCTTTGGGCTCCTGCCGGGGGGCGACCAGCAGGCCGCGGAAAATCAGATCGAAATAGGTATCGAAGTAACTGTCGGATATCTGATGCGGCGCCTCGCAACCGACGAGGCAGCTGGCCATGGAGTTTTTCCACACGGACAGCATCAGCAGGGGAAAGAACATCAACTGGCTCAAAGGCTCCACGTCGAGGGAACGGAAAATCCCCTTGTCGACGCCCAGCGTGATGACCCGCCTGAGCAGCGTCATCCAGCGCACGATCACCGCCTCATGGTGATAGCGCGCCACCTCCGGAAAGTTGCCGGCCTCGGCGATGATGAGCTTGCCGATCCCGCCGAGGTCGGTCGCCCCGACCTTGGTCCACCAGCCCCGCAGGATTTCCCGCAGCAGACGCTCGGGATCGTCACCAAGGATTTCCAGGCGAGCCTCGAACTCCTCGAAAATGGGCACCCCCCCCTCCTCGATCACCGACTTGAAGAGGGCTTCCTTGCTGTCGAAATACAGATACAGCGTGCCTTTCGACACGCCGGCCCGCGCGGCCACTTCATCCAGGCGGGTGGCGGCGAAACCTTTTTCGATGAACAGGGACAAGGCGGCGGCAGCGAGCTCGGCCGGACGGGCCTCCTTGCGACGCTGCCGGCGGGTGGATTCGGGTTCGGTCATGACACTCCTGAATTAATGACTGACTAGTCAGTTATTAATTCTGAAGGGAGACTGGCAACTTGTAAAGGTGATATTCGGTGCCGTGGGCCGCCGCGATGGCTATCATTCATGTCAGGTTTTCAACACATGAAGGACGAGACGCATGACCGCCGAACAACGCCGAAGGTTTAACCGGGTGCAGTTCCATGAGGGCGCCAGCCTGCTACTGGCAGATCGCCGGTTTGCCTGCGAGGTACGCGATCTTTCCCTGAAAGGGGCCTTGCTGGCCTGCCCCGGTGCCTCATCGGCACGGCGTGGCGACAGCTGCGAGCTGATCCTCGCCCTCGCCGCCGATGGCGGGGAAGTGGTGGCGATGAAGGGCGAAATCGCCCATGTCGCCACCACCGCAGACAACGTTCAAGTCGGCCTGGTGTGCCGGGAAATCGACATCGACAGCATCACCCACCTGCGCCGTCTGGTCGCCCTCAACCTGGGTGATGAGCAGGTGCTCGAACGCGAACTGGCGGCACTGATCCGGGAATGACACGCAGCCGTTGCACGTCGCGATGGTAGATTGAGGCCTTGATCAAATTCAGAGGTGGCACATGAAAAAACTGCTGGTCAGCATCAAGCTGGAAATGGAAGTCCCGGATGACTGGATTCTGGAAAAGACCGCGGACGGCGCCGATGTCCTGAACATGGGCAACGGCTCCTTCCTCGACATGAGCTTCGAACCCCTCGTCACCGACGACAAGAGCGGCACCTGGACGGACAACTACGACGACGAGTTTGCGAACCTGGTGCTCGACATGGTGCGCAGCGAAGAGACCGAGATGAAGCTGATGCTCTCGTAATGGCCCGCAACGCCCGGTCTCAAACCGGGCGTCTAAAAGCCGCACAAACGCCGGTCAGCCGGGTCGGCTTGCCCCCCATCGCCAAATCTGGCCGGCCACAGTGATCAATCAGTATCTGCGCCCCCGAAGCCAGCAGACGGGCCCTCTCACCCACCAGTTGCGGGCCGGCCACCTGAATCTGGACGAACATGCCCAGCTCGGCCAGACGACGAAACAGCCCGTCGGCGTTACGGTAGAACGCCGACCCACGCGCGGGAACATCTGAAGAAAATCGAGGCGCCACTGCGGCCCAAGTCCCGGCCACTCGTCCATCCGGGCGTGGCTGCGCAGGGGCTCAACGCATCGTCACGCGCGCCCCGGCGGGCACCAGTACCGCAGCCCCCACCAGCGCCTCGTAGGGCCGCACCGCGCTCCACACCTCCAGTTGCCCGGCACCGTTGGTGGCGAGGCGCTCGAGACGCACCCCCTGCGGCGGCGCCCAATGTCCCAGCAGGTGGCCATTGAAGCCGTCGTGCACATCCAGCCCGGAATCCGCCAGCACCCACACCCGGCGGCTGGCCCGCTGCAGATGCACGGCCAGCACCTTGCCCCGCTGGGCGCTGCGCAGGGTCGCCAGCGGCGTGACGCCACGGCTTACGTCGAGCACCTGCACTGCACCACTGCCCGGTGCAGCGAGCAGCACCCACTTCAGATCCGCCGCATAGAACTCCACGCCTCCCTTGCCGACAGCCGCCACCGGCACGGCAAACAACGCCACAGCAAACACGCAAAGCAAGCTGGCAAAAAGGCGGGGCATGGCAGGACTCCTTCATGAACAGCATCGACGGAACCTGACAATAACGGACAATTCTTCACACCCACAGATACACTATCCAGACAAACCGCCATCCCGTACCGGCCACCGCAGCCCCTCCGGCCCGGTCGCCCGACCGATACACCGGAGCCGCCCCATGCTGAACCTCGTTCTCTCTGCCGACAACGCCACCCCGCTGGTGGACCAGATCGTCAGCGCCATCCGCACCCGCATCGACGACCGCGTCCTGCGCCCCGGCGCACGCCTGCCGCCAATCCGCCAGTTCGCCGAGCGGTACGGCGTGTCGCGCTTCACCGTCGTCGAGGCCTACGACCGACTGGTCGCCCTCGGCCACCTGCAATCGCGCCGGGGCTCGGGCTTCTACGTGACCAGCCGGCCGCAGCCGGCCCGTGCCGCCAGTGCCGGCGAAGCCATCGAACGGGCCATCGACGCCGCCTGGCTGATGCGCGAAATGGCCCTCGACGGTCCCGAGCGCATCCTCGCCGGCGCCGGCAGCCTGCCCGCCAGCTGGCTCGACGAAGCCGGCGTACTGCGTGCCTTGCGCAGCCTGTCGCGGCGCAGCGACGTGCGCCCGGTGAGCTACGGCAGTGCCCAGGGCTACGCCCCACTACGCGCCCAGCTGCAGGTACGCCTGGCCGAAATCGGCATCGGCGCCACGCCAGAGCAGATCGTCCTCACTTACGGCGTGCACCAGGCGCTGGACATCATCTGCCGCTACTTCCTCAAGCCCGGCGATTGCGTGCTGGTGGACGACCCGGGCTACTGGAACCTCTTCGGCAACCTGCGTCTTTACGGTGTGGCCCTGCTCGGCGTGCCGCGCACCCCGGACGGCCCGGACGTGCAGGCCCTTGAAGCCCTCCTCGCCCACCATCAACCCAAACTCTTCTTCACCCACTCGGTGCTGCACAACCCCACCGGCTGCAACCTGTCGCCAGCCACCGCCTTTCGCATCCTGCAACTGGCCGAGAAGCACGACTTCATGGTGGTGGAAGATGACATCTACGGCGACATCGCCCCCGATGCCGCCACCCGCATGGCCAGTCTCGACCAGTTGTCGCGGGTGATCTACACGGCCAGCTTCTCCAAAACCATCTCCGGCAACCTGCGGGTCGGCTTCCTGGCTTGCCGGCCGGACCTGGCGCATTTATTTACCGACGTGAAGATCGTCTCGATGATGTCGTCCGCCGAGCTGTCCGAGCAACTGGTCCACCAACTTCTCACCGACGGCCACTACCGCAAGCTCCTCGACCGCCTCAAGGGCCGCCTCGTCGATGCCACCGGGCAAGCCCTGCGCATGCTCGAACGGGTCGGTCTCAAGCCCGACCCCGAACCCCGCGGCGGCCCCTTCGTGTGGGCCCGGGTGCCGGGCCTGAGCGACACCGCCGTACTGGCCCGAAGCGCCACACGAGAGGGCATCCTGCTTGCACCGGGCAATGTCTTCCGGCCCCAGAACCAGCCCTCCGGCTACCTGCGCTTCAACGTCGGCTTCTGCGTCCACGAACGCCTGGAACGCTTCCTCGGCGAACGCCCCGACGGAATTATTCCCACATAAAGATTCCGCCCAACAACCCGTTAAGCATCGGGGGCAGCACCCTCCATATCCTTCTGCGACCGCCGGAATCACAGGGAGAAAAACATGTCGGAATCGTTCTGCAGCTCACCCGGACGACGGCGCACCCTGGCGCTCACCCTCCTCTTCTTCATGCACGGCGCCTTCGCCGACGACCTCAAGGAAATTCGGGAACGCGGCGTCCTGCGCCATCTGGGCGTGCCCTACGCCAACTTCATCACCGGCAGCGGTGACGGCCTCGATGTCGAGATCGTCCAGAAGTTCGCCCACCACCTCGGCGTACGTTACGAATACGTTCCCAGCACCTGGCCCAACCTCATCAGCGACCTGACCGGCAAACACATCGAGTACACACCCGTTCCCCGCGAAACCGCCAATCGCCCGGTGCGCGGCGACATCATCGCCAGCGGCCTCACCGTTCTGCCGATCCGCAAAAAATTCATCGACTACTCCGACCCCACCTTCCCCTCCGCCGTCTGGCTGCTCGCCCGCCCCCAGTCTTCCGCCCAGCCGATCAAACCGACCGGCAAGCGTGACCTGGACATCAAGGCCACCAAAGCGATGATGAAACGCGGCGCCACCTTCGTCATGGACAACGTCTGCCTTGATCCGAAACTCTATGATCTGGAGGGCAAGGGCCTGCAACTCAAGCGCTTCACCGGCAGTCTCAACGTCAATGACATCGTCCCGGCGGTGGTCAAGGGCGAAGCCGACATGACCCTGCTCGACGTCCCCGACATCATGATCGCCATCGAAAAATGGCCCGGCCAGCTCAAGGTCATCGGGCCGATTTCCGACGAACAGCGCATGGCCGCCGCTTTCCGCAAGAGTTCACCCGAACTGCGCGAGGCCTTCAACCGCTTCCTCGCCGGCATCAAGGAGGATGGAACCTACATGCGGCTGGTCAAAAAATACTTTCGGGTCGCCCCGCGGTATATGCCGGGCTTCTTCGAGGGCATTCCGATCAAGGACTGAGCCTCGACCATGTCCGCCGACGAGCCCCTGCTGAAGCGCTACCGCAAAAGCGCCATCGCGTTCGCGATCTTCATTGCCTATGCAGTGGGGCTGCTCTTCTACAACCTGGGCCTGCAGCAGCGCCTGGAGCAAAATCTCCTCGATGCCGCCCGCCTCGAACTCGAAAAGGAAGCCGGCGGCCTCTCGTACTACTTTTCCGAGCGCCGCAACGACCTGGCCGATCTGGCCGCTTCCGAGGTCGTCGCCAACTATTTCTCCAGCCACGATCTGGGCATGAGCGTCGAATATGGCCTGAGCATCAACATCCAGGCCGTAGCGGACAAGTTCGAGCATCTTCTGGAACAAAAGCGCCTGGGCGCCGTGCGCATCTACGGGCACATGGCCCTCATCGACGTCACGGGGCAACTCATCGGCCAGTCCGGCGCTGGCCAGCAGGACTGGCGTGAAGACTTCACCCACCTCGCTCCCCAACTGAACGACACACCGAACGTCACCCTGCTGACCTCCGGCGACCAGCTTCGCTTCAGCAGCCCGGTGCGGCTCAAGGAAAAACTGCGCGGTTATGTGATCGCTTACAGCCCGGTCATCGCCCTCGAGAGCCGCAGCGCCACACCAGCCCCGCGACGCCCTGAAGCCATCCTGGTCACCGCCACCGGCGAGCCCGTCTCGAAGATCGACCCGGAGGTCTTCTTCCGCCCTGAGCTAACCCAGCTGTTTGCCGGCATGCGCTTCAACGACACCCGCCAGAACCTGGACCTGCCCACGACTGGCCAGGACCGGGCCATCGCCGCGATCAAGCAGGGCATCGAGGGCTCGCCCCTGTCCCTCGCCGCCCTCATCACCAAACGGGAACTCGAAGCCCAGTCGATCCCCTCCCTGCTGCTGGTCGCCGTGGGCGCAATCCCCCTCGCCGCCCTGTTCATCGTGATTCTCGAACTGCGCCAGCGCCGCCGGGCCGAGCAGGCCAATGAAAACGCCCGCACCGAGGCCGAGCGGCTGGCCCGCGTACGCAGTGAATTCCTGGCCAACATGAGCCACGAGATCCGCACGCCCCTCAACGCCATTCTCGGCCTGGCCCAACTCGGCCAGCTCGGCTCCAGCGGACGCCGGGCCGAGCAGCACTTCGTGCGCATCATCGAATCCGGACAGCATCTGCTGGCCATCATCAACGACATCCTCGACTACTCGAAGATTGAAGCCGGCAAACTGAGCGTGGAGCGCATCGGTTTCGATCCGGGCCATGTCATCGACAGCGCCGTCACGCTCACTGCCGAGCGAGCCTTCTCCAGCGGCCTGGACTTCCGCGTGATCGAAGAGCCCCTGCCGATCCATTGCGAGGGCGACCCGCTGCGCCTGTCCCAGGTACTGGTCAACCTTCTCGGCAATGCCATCAAATTCACCGAATGCGGCTCGATCACCCTTGATGCCCGGGTGGAAAACGACATGCTGCGCCTGCAGATCAGCGACACCGGCATCGGCATGAGCCCCGAACAGATCGGACGCCTGTTCCAGCCCTTCGAACAGGCCGATGGTTCCACCACCCGACGCTTCGGCGGCACCGGGCTGGGCCTGTCGATCAGCGCCCGCATCGTGGAAGCCATGAGCGGAAGCATTCAGGTTCACAGCACCCCGGAGGCCGGCAGCACCTTCACCGTGCGGATCCCGCTGGTGGCCGCCCGCTTCGACGACAGCCCCCCGCCCGCCGGGCAGCTTGTTCTGGCCGGACTTCCAGGACACGAATCCGGCCCCCTGCTGGCCGGACTGAGCGACCGCGGAATCCACGCCAGCATCATTGACACACCCGCTACGGAGCTTACCGGCAAGGCCACTGTGGTTGTCGATGCACGCCTCGCCGAAGGCTCCAGCACCTGGCGGGAATGGCTGGGCAACTTGCGCGCCAGCGGTCACCGCACAGCCCTGGTCGGGCGGCTCGAAGAGATCGACAGCGCCAGCCTGCAGGACAGCCTGAGCGGACGCCTGCCCCTCCTTGAGCGCCCCCTGCGGGTCCGCCATTTCGTTAATTGCCTGCGCAACCCCGAGGTCATCGCGGCAACCAGGCCCGCCAGCATGCAGCTCGGCGGCTACAGCATCCTCGCCGTGGATGACAACGAGATCAACCGGATGGTCCTGGTCAGCCTGCTGGAAAACGAAGGCGCCCGGGTCGACTGCGAAGCCAGCGGTGCCGACACTCTGGCCCGCCTGCAGCGCAGCCCCGCCAACTACTACGACATCGTCCTCACCGACATCCAGATGCCCGCGATGGATGGCTATGAACTGACCCGTCGCATCCACGCAAACCACCCCGCGCTGCCCGTCCTTGGCCTGACCGCCCATGCCGGCGCCGAAACCCGTGCACGCTGCCTGGCAGCCGGCATTCTGGCCCACATTCCCAAGCCACTGGCCCTGAACGTACTCATCACGGAAATCCAGTTGCACAGCCGCCACCCGGCAACCAACCTGACCGCAAGCGAACCGATGCCTTCTCCCGCCCCTCCAGCGCCCCCGCCGGCAGATAGCCCCCTCCCCACCGGCCTGATCGACTGGAACGCCCTCGAAATCCAGTTCCGGGGCAAGACCAGCTTCGTGACCCGCCTGGCCAGCAAGGCCCTGACGAACTATCAGGCAAGCTCCGTCCGCCTGCATGCCATTGCCGCCGGTGAAGGGGAACTCTCTGAATTGTCGTTTGTGGCCCACAGCATCAAGGGCACCGCCGGAACACTCAAGGCCGCAGCGGTCCATGAACTCGCCACCAGCACCGACCAGGCAGCCCGCGACGGGGCCCCCGCCAGCCGCCAGCTCGCCGGCCAACTGGCCGAGCAGGTGGACGCGATGGTGCGGGAACTGGAAGCCCGCATACGCGAATAGACACGCAAGAGAATCCGGACATCCGATGTTCAGGCAGCATCGCCAGCGCCCTGCAGACTGGCCAGAATCACCGCCACCAACACCTCGGGATCAAGGGGTTTGGTGATGCAGTCGACCATGCCGGAGCGCAGACACAGATCCCGCTCCTCGGCCATGGCATGGGCCGTCTGCCCGATAATCGGCAGGGCCGGAGCCAGCACATGAATACGGCTCGCCGCCTCATGACCATCCATCACCGGCATCATCACATCCATCAGTACCACATCATAGGTAGCGGCCCCATCCTGTTCGATGCGCTCGACGGCCTGCTGGCCGTCATCCACCAGCGTGACGAGTGCCCCCTCAAAAAGCAGCGCATCCTCCAGCACCAACTGGTTGACCGGATTGTCCTCGGCGGCCAGCACGCGAAGCCCCCTCAGGCGCGCGCCCGGACTTCCCGCGGCGGGCACACTTTCCGCAAACTCGCTGGGCACTTCGACAAGAGGCAACGAAACCTCGAAGCGGCTGCCGCGACCCTCGGTGCTGAACACCCGAATCGTGCCGCCGAGCATCTCCACAAGGCGCCGGGTGATCGCCAGCCCCAACCCGGTTCCCCCAAAACGCCGGGTCGTCGAACCGTCAGCTTGCTCGAAGGGCACGAACAGGCGGGCCAGTTGCTCCTCGCTCATGCCGATGCCGGTATCGGTCACCCACAATTTCAGACGCCGGCCATCGCGCCTGGCCAACAGGGCCACCTCGCCCGCAGCCGTAAACTTGATCGCATTGGAAAGCAGGTTGGTCAAAATCTGGTTGAGCCGCAGGGAATCGCTCAGACAGGCCGCGGGAAGATCCGGCGCGAGTTCAAGGCGCAAAACCAGCCCCTTCTCAGTAGCCCGGTCGCACATCGACTCAACGGCCAGGGACAAGGTTTGCGGCAGACTGACCGGCACCGACTCGATACCGAGCTTGCCCGCCTCGATCTTCGAAAAATCGAGGACATCGTTGATGATGCCCAGCAGCAGCTTGCCGGACTCCAGGATGCGCCCGAAGATCACATGGGCCGGCGTAGCGGGCGCACTGTCGCGAAAACCGATCTGCGCCAGGCCGAGCACACCGTTAAGCGGAGTACGGATTTCGTGGCTCATGTTGGCGACAAACTCCGACTTGGCCCGACTCGCCTCCACAGCCTGCTCCTTGGCCCGCAGCAGCGCTTCGCGGGCCTCCTCGGCCTCGGAAATATCCGTGCAACTGCCTATCCATTGCACCACCGCACCAGCGTCATCCCGCTGGGCCACCGCCCGGCTGTCGAACACCCGCCAGACCCCGTCGTGACGACAAATGCGGCACTGGGACTGGAACTCCCCACCGGCAGCAGCCACATGCCACGCGGCACGCATCGGTACACGGTCATCCGGATGCACCAGCCCCCGCCAGGACTTGTCCGCGAGCAGCTCCGCCACCGGCCGGCCGGTAAATTCATGCCAGTGATGACTCAAGTACTCGATGCTCCCATCGCTGCGGCCAACCCACACCATTTGAGGCAGACCATCGGTCAGGGTACGGAAACGGGCTTCCGACACGGTCAGGGCCGACACGGAGTGACGCAGATCGGCCTCGGCCGCCAGCACCTTGGTCATGGCCTCGTCGCGACGCAGCCAGGAACGTCGCAAGGCCACGCACAGCGTCAACAAGCCCCCGGCGAGAATCGCCAGAAACCCACCGGCAACCAACCGCTCCTGCTTCCACGGCGCCAGGTAGTCCTCCCGGGCCAGGCCAACGAGAATATAAACGGGATAATTGCCGACCCTGCGAAAGGAATGGGTACGCAACTGACCATCCACAGTGCTGACGTTCTGATAGGTCGCTTGGGACTTGCCGGCATCGAGGGCCTCGATCGTTTGCGGCGCAGAGAGGATCACCACCTTCTCGTCAAGCAGTTCGGCCCGGTCCGGGTAGCGGATCAGCACCCGGCGTTGCTGATCGAACAGGGTCACCACGCCGTGGGGGCCAACCTTCATCGACGCAAACAGCGCTGCGATGTAGGCCTTGTCCGTATTGGCATAGACCACCCCGCCGAAACTGCCATCCCTGCGGAGCAGCGGATAGGAGAGGGGAAACACCCACTCCCCGCTGACCCGGGACTTGAGAGGCAGGCCAAACACCAACCGCCTGTTCTCCATGGTTTCCCGGAAGAACTGGCGCTCGGCAAGACTGATCCCGCGGGCCGGATCGGCTCCCGCCCCAAAACGCACGATACCGGCCGAGTCCGCCGCGCGAATCGCCACCACATTGGGCAGACGCAACGGCAAGGCTTTCAGGTAGTCAGTAAAGGCCCCGGCGGGAAAGGGACTAAGTTCGTCGAGCCGGCGAAATTCGTCGGCAGCGCTCTGCAAAGCCAGATCCTCGGCCTGAAAATGGGCATTGAGGAAATGCTCCAGGCTGAGGGCCAGGTTCTCAAGATTCTCTTCTGCACTCGCCTGATGCCGCCGGTAACTCTCGTCGAGCGTATAACAGACGAAGGCCGTAACCAGCCCCAGTCCACAGAGCACCGCCGTTACGAGTATCCGGAAGGACTGCCCGGATCCGGCCTGGACGCCAGTGCTGCCGGGCATGTCAAAGCCCCCCGATTCAACGCGACTCCTTGATCAGTCGTCCGCGAATCGACTGCACCGGCCGGGCATTCATCGGGTAAAGCCGCGAGAAGATGCTGATCTGCTCCGCCGACACCTGCGCCGGCTGCTTCATCACCATCCACAACACACCCTCGCTGCACGGCGGCGTGGTCAGCGAACCCATGTAGGTGTAGTAGTTGCGCTGATCCGGCAGCAACTGGTTGAGGTCAATGGACACACCTTCCGGCGAATAGTCCGAGTTCTTTTCCAGCGGCAGGTTGTTCCACAGGGTCTGCACCAGCGGATGAGCCTGGCCGCGCTCGAGCAGAACCGCAACCACCGCCAGACGGCCGTCGAGATCCTTGTGCACCAGGTGCACCACCATGTCGAACCCCTTGCCGTTGATGCGTTCCTCGGAGGGGCGGTGAAAATGGAACTGGACCAGGTCGTACATGCGCCCCATCACCGACATCGTGTTGCCCTGCCCCAGGTTCACCTGGATGGTGTGGCCATTGTCGACGACGCGGAATTCGGACTGGCGATACTCAAAGCGAATCGGCTCCAGCTCGACCTTGATGCCTTCCCGGATATCGATCGGCGACTGCCTCTCGCCGGTGCCACACAACTGCCATTCCGGCTTCAGGCTGGCCCAGTTGGGGGGGCCACCGTCGCCGTCGTAACTCCAGTGAATCTCGTGATGTGCCAGCGGCGTACCCGGCGCTGCCGGGCCATGGCCGGCACGGGCCTCGCCCTGCATCACCGGCGAACGGACCACCCGCGGCCGCGGGCGGGGCGCCGGCACATAAACCGGTACACGCTGCACTTCCGGCGGAGCCGCCTCGGCACGGGCATGCCGCTCGGGCGCTTTTTCGACGGGCTCGGCCCTGGGCGGCGGCGCCGGCTTGTCGATGAAATTCTTCTTGATCGGCACTGGCGCATCGACGGGATGCTCCGCCTTGCCCTCGGTCGACACCCGGGTAACTGCCGGCTTCTCGGCGCCCTTGCCCGGACGATAGTCAGCCGGACGCAATTCGGGCTTGCCGGCCTGGGCGGCCTGCGCCGCCTTCGAGGCGTTCTTTGCCAACTGGGAAATATCGGCGATGGCCCCGGCGGGCTTGCACACATCGCGCCACAGTTTTTCATCGACGCTGCCGGCCGCCACCGGCATGTCCTTCTCGACCTTGACCTTCTCGTCCTTGATCACCGCCGAATCGGCGTCCAGATACACCCGCTTGATGGTGGCGAAAGTCTGATTCCGGCAATCGTAGCGATTGAGCGCCTTCACCGCCGTGTAGCCGGCCGTACCCGCCTCGGCGTCGGACAGGACGATCCGCCCCCAGGCCACCTTGGTGCCGGGATCGGATTGCAGGATGCTGGCCCGGTCGAGCTCGATCGTGCGCTTCTTGTCGGACGCGACGGTATGCCAGTCGGCAGCCAGGGCGGAAGTAGTGCCGGCAAGAACCAGCAGGGCAGCGAGGGGACGCATGCGAGAGCGCATGTTTGCTTCTCCGGGAAAGACGCGAGACCGACAACCGGCCAGATGTTCTTTATTTCGGCGCCCCGGGCCCAAAGCTTTAGGAAAACCCCGGAATCAACAAAAACTCCCGCCAAATCTTGCATTTACCAGCCTCTTCCAGTACTTTCCAGCCCATACGTTAGGGGTGCCGGGGCGCATGAGCGCACGGCTGAGACTTACCCTCCGAACCTGATCCGGGTCATGCCGGCGTAGGGAAACGTGGCTCCTGCCGCTTTTCCTTTCCCCGGCGGCCCTCCCCAAGGAGCCTTCATGAACGCCACCGACAAATTCCTCGCCTCGTCCGCCCACGTGGACGAAGCGGCCATCGCGCCGCTGCCCAACTCCCGCAAGATCTACGTCGCAGGCTCGCGCCCGGATGTCCTTGTGCCGATGCGCGAAATCTCGCAAGCCGACACCCCCACCGGCATGGGCGGCGAGCAGAACCCGCCGATCTTCGTCTACGACTGCTCCGGCCCGTATTCCGACCCGGCCGCCAAGATCGACATCCGCTCCGGCCTGCCGGCCGTGCGCCAGGGCTGGATCGAGGAGCGCGGCGACACCGAAGTGCTGCCCGATCTGTCCAGCGAATTCGGCCGCCTCCGCGCCGCCGACCCCAAGCTCGATGAACTGCGCTTCCCCGGCCTGCATCGCAAGCCGCGCCGCGCCCTGCCCGGCAAGAACGTCTCGCAGATGCACTACGCCCGCCAGGGGATCATCACCCCCGAAATGGAATACGTGGCCATCCGCGAGAACATGAACCGCGCCGCTTACCTGGAAAGCCTGCGGAACACCGGCCCGATGGGCGAACGCATGGTCAAGCTGCTCGGCCGCCAGCACAAGGGCCAGGACTTCGGCGCCAGCATCCCCGCCGAGATCACCCCCGAGTTCGTGCGCTCCGAAGTGGCCCGCGGCCGCGCCATCATCCCCAACAACATCAACCACCCGGAATCCGAGCCGATGATCATCGGCCGCAACTTCCTCGTGAAGATCAACGCCAACATCGGCAACTCGGCGCTGGGCTCCTCGATCAACGAGGAAGTGGACAAGATGACCTGGTCCACCCGCTGGGGCGGCGACACCGTCATGGATCTGTCCACCGGCAAGAACATCCACGAAACCCGCGAATGGATCATCCGCAATTCGCCCGTACCGATCGGCACCGTGCCCAT
>NZ_SDKK01000087.1:622-1717 GCF_008107625.1 Zoogloea oleivorans | reverse complement strand
CATCGCCGACCTGCAGGCCGGTGGCCAGCGCCACATCGCGGCGCTGCGGCTGGCCCTGCGGACGGCCCAGGCCAAGGGCAACTGGGTCGAGGCGGTGCGTTTGGTACGGCAACTGGTGAAGGTCAAGGCCCTCACCGCCGAGCAGGCCGAGCCGGTCAAGCGCCGGGCCAACCAGGAGGGCCTGCGTCAGCGTGCGGGTGATGCCCTGGCCTTGATGAACTACTGGCAGGGTTTGCCGCGCGATGAGCAGCGGGATGCCCGTCTGGTCGCCGAACTGGCCCGCGACCTGATTGCGGCGGGCGACAGTGCTGCCGCCCAGAAGGCCCTCGAGGCGCAACTCGCGCTTGACTGGGATTCGACGCTGGCAGGCGTCTACGGCCGTTGCGAAGGGGGCGAGATCCGGCCGCGTCTGGCCAAGGCGGAAGAGTGGCTCAAGCGCCAGCCGCGCGATCCGCAACTGCTGCTGACCCTTGGCCGTCTGTGCGTGCAGTCCCAGTTGTGGGGCAAGGCTGAAAGCTACCTTGATGCCTCCCTGGCCATTGCACCGGGCTGGGAAGCCCACGTGGAACTGGCGCATCTGGCCGAACGCGTCGGCCGCACCGACGATGCCAACCGGCATTACCGGGCCGCCGCCGAGTTGTCCCGTCGCTGAGCATTACCGGGGTCGGCGTTCGCCGGCCCTGTCTTACCGGTTTCAAATTGCCGGAATACCATTAGAATTTCCAGTGCCGATCCCCGTTTGCGGGGTCGGTATGATGTGATAGCTTTTACCAATCCGGATCATGTTGTTAATCAATTTGAGCGATACGCCGATCCGGCCTACCATGTGATCTCTGAATCTCAACCCGTGAAGGAAACAGCTATGTCCCTGATCAATACCGAAATCAAGCCGTTCAAGGCTACCGCTTTCAGCAATGGCAAGTTTGTTCCGGTCTCCGATGCCGATCTGAAGGGCAAGTGGTCCGTGGTTTTCTTCTACCCCGCCGACTTCACCTTCGTTTGCCCGACCGAACTGGGCGATCTGGCCGATGTGTACCCCGAATTCCAGAAGCTGGGCGTCGAGTGCTACTCCGTGTCCACCGACACCCACTTCAC
>NZ_SDKK01000087.1:0-574 GCF_008107625.1 Zoogloea oleivorans | reverse complement strand
AAGTGTGCCCCGCCAAGTGGACCCCGGGCGAAGCGACTCTGTCGCCGTCGCTGGACCTGGTCGGCAAGATCTAAGCCGCGCCCGACAGCGTCAAGAACAGTTTGAAACGCCCGGGCGCCGGTTGGTGCCCGGGCGTTTTTGCATTCAAAACAGACACGATACAAAGGAATCATCATGCTGGACGCCGCGCTCAAGACCCAGTTGCAAGCCTATCTGACCAAGGTGACCCGCCCGGTGGAGATCGTCGCGTCCCTTGATGATGGCGACACCTCCCGCCAGATGCGGGAGCTGCTGCAGGAGGTCGCCTCCCTGTCGGCACACCTCACGCTGACCGAGAAGAACGAAGGTGCCGCGCGTGCGCCATCCTTCCAGATCACCCGCCCGGGCGCCGACATCGGCATCCGCTTCGCGGCGATCCCCCTCGGCCACGAATTCACCTCGCTCGTTCTCGCCCTCCTGCAGGTCGGTGGTCACCCGCCCAAGGTCAGCGAGGAGACGCAGGAGCAGATCCGCAACCTGGATGGCGAATTCAACTTCGTCACCTACATTTCCCTGTCCTGCCAGAACTGCCCGG
>NZ_SDKK01000095.1 GCF_008107625.1 Zoogloea oleivorans | reverse complement strand
GCCCGCCCGGCCTCGCCGGCGCCGCCAGCCTGGCCTACGTGGTGTTCACCTCCGGCTCCACCGGCCGCCCCAAGGGCGTGATGGTCGAACAGCGCCAGCTCCTCAACCGCTTCGCCTGGATGTGGCGCGAATATCCCTTCGCCCCCGGCGACGTATCCGCCTGCAAAACCGCCCTCAACTTCGTCGATTCCCTGTGGGAACTCCTCGGCCCGCTGCTCCACGGCGTACCGAGCGTGCTGGTCCAGCGCGAGATGCTCCTTGAACCGCGGGCCTTCGTCGCCCTGCTGGGCGAATACCGGGTCACGCGCATGATGCTGGTGCCGTCCCTGATGCGCATGATGCTCGACGCCCACGACGACCTCGCCGCCCGCCTGCCGCTGCTGCGCGACTGGTGCATCGGCGGCGAACCGCTCACCGTCGAACTCGCCCGGCGCTTCGCCCGCGCCATGCCGGGCCGCCTGCTGCTCAACCTGTACGGCCTGTCCGAAGCCTTCGACGCCTGTTACTTCGACGCCGCTCAGCTCACCGATACCGACACCCTGGTGCCCATCGGCCGGCCGCTTGCCAACGTGCAGGCCTACGTCCTCGACGCCCACCGCCAGCCGGTGCCCGTCGGCGTGATCGGCGAACTCTACGTAGGCGGCGCCGGCCTGGCTCGCGGCTACCTCGGCCAGCCGGCCATGAGCGCCGAAAAATTCCTGCCCAACCCCTTCCGCGACACACCGGGTTCCCGCATCTACCGCACCGGCGACCTGGCCCGCCTGCGCCCGGACGGGCTCATCGACTACCTCGGACGCAGCGACCACCAGGTCAAGATCCGCGGCTTCCGCATCGAACCCGACGAAATCGCCAGCGTGCTGCGCAGCCACCCGGACATCGCCGCTGCCGTCGTCGTGGCCCGCCCCGACGACAGCGGCGAACTGGCCCTGGCCGCCTACTTCGTGGCCCGCGAAATCGCCCCCGCCATCGCCCCCCTGCAAGGCTGGCTGCGCGAACGCCTGCCCGACTACATGGTGCCGGCCAGCTACACCCCCCTCGCCGCGCTGCCGATGACCCCCAGCGGCAAGGTGGACCGTCTGTCGCTTCCGGCCCCCGACAAACGCAGCGCCGTGGCCAGCGCCTACGTGGCCCCGGCCGACGAGACCGAGCAGATCATCGCCCGCCTGTGGCAGGACGTCCTGCAGATCGAGCGCGTCGGCAGCCAGGACAACTTCTTCGACCTGGGCGGCACCTCGCTGCGCATGGTCCAGATCAACCGCCGCCTGTGCGACGCGCTGCAAAGGGCCATCCCGGTGCTGCAGATGTACCAGCACCCCACCGTCTCCAGCCTGGCCCGCTCCCTGGCCACCGACAGCAGCAGCGCCCCCGCCTCCAGCGCCGCCCAGACCGGGCGCGTGCGCGCC
>NZ_SDKK01000082.1 GCF_008107625.1 Zoogloea oleivorans | reverse complement strand
AGGGCCTTTTCGAGGATCTCGGCGGTGACGAAGGGGTTGCCGTCGCGGTCGCCACCAATCCAGCTGCCCACCTTGAGGAAGTTGGGCAGCTCCATGGCGCCCCAGCTGCGGTCGTGGGCGGCGAGGCGGTCTTCGACGTTGCCGTAGAGGCGCGGCAGTTCGCGCAGGAAGGTGTAGTCGAAATAGGACAGGCCGTTGCTGACCTCATCCATCACCGACAGCTTCTCGGTGCGCAGCATGCGCGTTTGCCACAGGGTCAGCACGGCGCGGCGCAGGGCTTCATCGTTGTGGTCCTGCTCCTCGGGCGTCAGCTGCATGCGGTCGCGCTCGTCGAGGAGGCGGGCGATGACCATCTGACAGTTGAGGATGCTCTTGCGCTGCACTTCGGTGGGGTGGGCGGTGAGCACCGGGACGATTTGCGCGGTGTCGAAGAAGGCCGCCAGTTCGGGGCTGCCCATGCCGGACGCGAAGGCCCGTTCGAGGGCGTGGGCCAGGCTGCCTTCCTTCGGCGCCGAGCCGGCGATCTGGTGGGCGCGGGAGCGGCGGATGTGATGCTGGTCTTCGGCGATGTTCGACAGGTGCGAGAAGTAGCTGAAGGCGCGCACCACGTCGATGGTCTGGTCGCGGGACAGGGAATCCAGCGTGGCTTCGAGTTCGCGGCGGGCCGCGTGGTCTTCGTGGCGGCGAAAGCGGATCGAGCTCTGGCGGATGGTTTCCACCAGGTCGAACACCGCTTCGCCCTCCTGGGCGCGCACCGTGTCGCCAAGCAGGCGGCCGAGCAGGCGGATGTCGTCACGGAGGGGGAGGTCTTTGTCTTCGCTCATCGGGGAAATCCTGTCCTGTCGTAGTGTTCGGCGGGGCGGCGTGCAGAAAGCGCGCAAGGCCCCCATGCTAGAATCCCGGACCGGATCGTCGCCATAGGTGCCTACCCTGATGCTGCGCTGCGCAAACTGCAGATTGCCCCGGGTGCGCCAGGCTTGTCCATCCCCCGATCATCCTTTTTCGCCAGCCGAGCCCGAATACCGTGAGCGCCTCTAC
Source organism: Zoogloea oleivorans (assembly GCF_008107625.1). GTDB lineage: Bacteria > Pseudomonadota > Gammaproteobacteria > Burkholderiales > Rhodocyclaceae > Zoogloea > Zoogloea oleivorans. Next base: position 856 of record NZ_SDKK01000082.1, on the reverse strand, counting down.
GCCTGACCGCATCGTCATCGCCACCCGTGAAAGCCGCCTCGCCCTGTGGCAGGCCGAACACGTCAAAGCCCGCCTCGAAGCCCTGTACCCGTCCTGCACCGTCGAATTGCTGGGCATGACCACCCGCGGCGACCAGATTCTCGACCGGCCGCTGTCCAAGGTGGGCGGCAAGGGCCTGTTCGTGAAGGAGCTCGAAAACGCGCTCCTCGACCGTAGCGCCGACATCGCCGTGCATTCCATGAAGGACGTGCCGATGACCCTGCCGCCCGAGTTCGCGCTGGTCGCCATCTCCGAGCGGGAAGTGCCGCTGGATGCCTTTGTCTCCAACAAGTACGAGAGCCTCGACGACATGCCGCCGGGCGCCGTGGTCGGCACCTCCAGCCTGCGCCGTGAATCCCAGCTGCACGCCCAGTACCCGATGCTCGGCGTCACCAGCCTGCGCGGCAACCTGGACACCCGGTTGCGCAAGCTCGACGAGGGCCAGTACGACGCCATCATCCTTGCCGCCGCCGGCCTGACCCGCCTCGGTCTGGCCAGCCGCATCCGTTCCACGCTGCCCTCCGAAGTGTCCCTGCCGGCCGCCGGCCAGGGCGCGCTGGGTATCGAGGCGCTGTCCGACCGTCCCGAAGTGGCGGCCTGGATCGCCCCGCTGGCCCATGCCGATTCCGATGCCTGCGTGCGCGCCGAGCGGGCCACCTCCCGGGCGCTGGCCGGCAGCTGTGAAGTGCCGCTGGGCGCCTACGCCGAAGTGCAGGACGGCGAGTTGTGGCTGCGCGGCTTCGTGGCCCTGCCGGACGGCTCGCGGATTGCCCGTGCCGAGCGCCGCGGCCCGCTGGATCAGCCGGAAGCCCTCGGC
>NZ_SDKK01000086.1 GCF_008107625.1 Zoogloea oleivorans | reverse complement strand
CACCTGCACCTGCACCTGCCCCAGCACCTACCCAAACGCCTCTAAAATCAGTGGACGCACAAAAGGTCGAGGCTGGAGCTCCGGAGGTGCGCTCGTCAGCTTTAAGCAACGGTCAGTTTTCACCGAGCTTTGACTGTAACAAAGCATCTAACGGTGCCGAGAGATTAATTTGTTCGAATCGCAGCCTTGCACAAGCTGATGTTGATTTGATGGTTGCATACAAATCAGCACTAAGTAAAGGCAACAGTGCCCCAACAAAAGAATCACAGCGCCAGTGGATCAAGAAGAGAAACTCTTGTTCTGATGTGGAATGTATGACCTCATCTTACAAAGACCGTTTGCGAGAACTGGAAATCTCACGGTAATTATATATTTCGAGATTGCCCGACTTGGCGGGCAATCTCTTTCGAGGAGGCATATACTTAGATCAATAATCGAAGAGTACGAACTGACTGTTGATGATATTTTTCCGCAGAAGCGGATTACTTCCAGCAGCATGGGTAGCGCCCTGAAGGCGAAGGGTGTCGCGAAGTATCAAAATCGAATCGATCCGAGCCTAACTTGGACCGGCAAAGGCCGTAAGCCCGAGTGGGTTATCACGTTTCTTGCGAACGGTGGCACTCTCGAAGAGCTTGAAATCAAGTCTAACTAATATCGTTATATTCTCTTGGTATCGTAGCGGTTACGAAAGCTCTCGAAGAGCTTGAAATCAAGTCCAACTAATATCTGTTGGTAGTTGATCTGGTGTGATAGATCAACTACCTAACGTTGTGAAACCCGCAAATAGTGCGGGTTTTTTCATTTAAAGGAGATCTATGCTCGGAGCAATCATCGGAGACATCGTAGGGTCGGTCTATGAATTCAATAACTACCGACACAAGGACTTCAGTCCATTTTTCAACAAGCAGTCGTTTTTCACTGATGACACTATCTGCACTGTAGGGGTAGCAGATGCACTGCTTCGCGATGCAGATCCAGCCCAAACCTTGCAGAACTGGTGTAAGCGATACAAGCACGTAGGTGGCTGGGGAAATCGTTTCCATGACTGGATCGAAGAAGACATACCAAGTCCCTACGGTAGTTTTGGCAATGGTGCAGCCATGAGGGTGTCATCTGTAGGGCTGCTTGCAAGCAATTTGGAAGAAGCTGTTGAACTGTCCAACCGCGTGACCGAGATTACCCACAACCATCCAGAGGGCTTGAGAGGTGCCGCAGCAACGGCTGCTGCCATCTACTGGGCTAAGTCAGGTTTGCCTGCAGTTGAAATTCGTCATCTCGTATCGGATGTCTTTGGATACGAGATGTCCAGAACCGTTGACGACATCAGACCCATCTACAGCTTCAACGAGACCTGTATGGAGACCGTTCCGGAGGCACTTACCTGTGCACTTGAGGCCAGCAGTTACGAGGACGCAATCAGGAACGCTGTAAGCATTGGGGGTGACTCTGACACCGTTGCTGCCATTGCTGGCGGGCTTGCTGAGGCCCTATACGGCCTTCCTGCTGCGATTGCAGAGAAAGGCTGGGGGTATGTGCCGAGCGACATGAGACAAGTGATGCAGAACCTCTATGAGAAGGCTGGCTACCCTCTACAACTACACAAACACCTTTTGACGAAAGATCATGATGCCCCAGGCACAGACAAGCACTGTGCAATCGTGGATTTTCGAAATATTGACTACGACGATGAGTAAGACCTAAACGACCAGCCACCCCGGAGTTTTATAGAAAGGAATGGCGGTTTCAACTCTGAAG
>NZ_SDKK01000099.1 GCF_008107625.1 Zoogloea oleivorans | reverse complement strand
CAACATCAAGGCCGGCAAGCGCTGGTCCGGCGATACGGTGAGCACCTCCACCACTGAATACCGCAACGGGGTGAGCGCCAAGGAGAATGCGAGTTTCCGGGCCTATGGCTCGTATGCGGAATCCTTCCGCGACTACGCCCGGCTGATCGGCAACAACCCGCGTTACGCCGGCGTTGTCGGCCAGACTGACGCCACTGCCTTTGCCCGCGGACTGCAATCGGCCGGCTACGCCACCGATCCTCTTTACGCCGACAAGCTGGCCCGCATCATCAACGGCAACACCCTGCGTACGGCCCTCGCCGCCAGCACCACCCGCAGCGCCTGAGGATTTCCGCTTCCTGCCGCCTGGCAAAGTTCTTGCATAGTATCCCGCAGATACTCGCGAACGAAGGATGTGGATCATGGGCAGCAGTCTCTTCAGCATCGGTCTCACCGGACTTAACGCCGCCCAGGCAGGCTTGGTCACGACCAGCCACAACATCTCCAATGCGGGCACTGCCGGTTACAGCCGCCAGAGTACGGTCCAGAGCACCAACCCCGGCTTGTTCACCGGCGCCGGTTTTTTTGGCGAAGGGACCAAGGTCGACACGATCAAGCGCGCCTACAACGGCTTCCTGACCAATCAGGTGCTGTCTGCCGAGACCAAGCTCAACGAGTACGACACCTACAGCACCGAGATCAGCCAGATCGACAACATGCTGGCCGATCCCGCCGTTGGCCTGACGCCGGCGGTGGCCTCCTTCTTCGAAGGCGTCCAGGAAGTGGCTGCCAATCCGTCCAGTGTGCCGGCCCGGCAGTCGATGATCTCCACCGCCCAGAGCCTGGTGGCCCGCTTCCAGAATCTTTCCCAACGGCTCAACGACGTGCGCGCCGGTGTCGAAAGCCAGATCAAGGACACCGTCACCTCCATCGGCACCTACGCCAAGGAAATCGCCGAACTCAACCACAAGATCGCGGTGGCGCAGCAGGCTGGTTCCGCCCAGCCCGCCAACGACCTGCTCGATACGCGTGACCAGTTGATCAAGGAACTGAACCAGCTCACTCGCGTGTCCACCACGACGGCCACCGATGGCTCCATGTCGGTCTTCATCGGAACCGGTCAGCCTTTGGTGGTGGGGACCAATGCCACCACCCTGGCCGCCCAGTCGTCCCGCTCCGATCCGTCCCGCAACGACGTGAACATCATCACCCAGAGCGGTGCGGCCATCACGATTCCGGAAAACCTGCTCGGTGGCGGCAA
>NZ_SDKK01000041.1 GCF_008107625.1 Zoogloea oleivorans | reverse complement strand
ACTTCAGTCTAGAGCGCGCCTAGGGTTTGAAAGGATCAAGCTTCTCAACGCGCTTAGCGCGTTCCTTGACGGCTGGCTTGCCGTCAGCTCTCAGATATTTCCGTATGGTGTTTCGCGCGCAGCCGGTGATATCGACCAAAGCGCGAATGCTCATGCCGTGACGATGCAACACAGTAATCTCCACTGATTGTTCAGCGTTTAACATGCTGTCTCCATACCGTGGGTACAGTATGGAGAAGCGACCTAGGCGTTTCTGAAAAAAGTGTGGTGGGTCACTTTTCAGTTGATGCCATGGGTCATTTTTACTGTGTTGCTAACAATACTTAGGGGAGCAACTGCTCCCCTGAGTTATTTACGGGTGTATTGATGGGTTAGAACTCATCCTCCGAAAGCCCATATGTCTTCATATTGCCTTGCTTGACCTTGTAAAGCGTCATCGTCATGGTGCTGTATTGGGTTCCATCGTAGGTTCGAATCTCTTCAAGATTGAAGGGGTCAGAACGAGACAAACCACCATTGCTTAGGTCTTTGTAGCGTATATCGTAGTTGCCAGCATTTATCTTATTCACGGTGAAGCTGCCGTAGGCTGGAATGAAGAAGGTTCGAACGGGATAGGCATTAGGTCCATCAATCGATACAAGCTTTACGAACACATCAGAATTGTTTCGGCTGTTATCAACCGTAACTTCTGACAGTCCATTGGTGTGCAACTTCTCAAATCCTTTGACATAGCTTGCTGTCACTGGCCAAGCAGCACCATTAGGAGCGGTAGCAGGACGCTCATAACCTCTTGGTTTGGGATTTACTGCTGGTAGAGGAGTGTCGCTAAAATCCGCTGCTGTTGGCGTTGGGTTTGCTACATAGGGTTTCGGCCCCTTGGGTGGGGTGTAAGCGTAGCTGTTACCCGTAGATTCGGTTTGTATTGCATAACCGATTGACCCAAAGACCAAGGCAGCAACTGATGCTTGCACATAGAAAGGTCGTCGGAAAAAACCCCAAGCATTTTTAAGCTGACCTGAGTCAGAGCTACCTAGTAGTTCTAGTAGCTTCTTAACTTGTGCTTGAATTTCCTTACCCTCATCTGGAACATCGTAGCCCAAAGCTTTTTTAACTTTGGCATACGACCCATCGGGCTTAATCTTTTGGGTATCCGGAAGTTTTGGTGGGTAGACGCCTAGAAGTCGTCTGAATCCAAAAGGGCTAGTAGTGTGGGTAGGTCGGTTCCGACGTTACCCATTCGGGTCTTGATTTTGACCTCGTAATCGTCGTCAAAGCTACCCATCATGAAGTAGGTCATGCGGCCCATTGAGATGTCCTCGAAGCGTTGCTTCTTCACCTTGACCTTCTCCTGGAAGGGAATCCGCTTTTGCAGTCGGTCGGTGAATAGCACCTTAGCCCGCAGCCGCTCGAACGTGTATCCATGCCCGTTACGATAGACCCGGCGCACCTTGGCGTTGAAGCTCTCGGTGAATGCGTTGGTGATGCGGTGGTCGTCGAAGTAGTTGAGAATCCATTCCTTCCAGTTCCTGAAGGCAGTCTTCACTGGTCGGAAGGGCTTGGCAAGCTCGTCCGGGATGCTCGCCTCCCAGTTCAGATACTCTGCCCATGCCTCTTCCTTGGTTTCAACGTCATAGACGGCGTATAGCCTTTCCTTGAGGTCGTAGGCAGCAGCCAGTAGCGGGAAACAATTCAGCCAGCCAGAGACGGTAATGTATTGCTCATCGTTCAGGTCGGCGGCTCGTTTAGCGAACAGCTTGTGGGCCTTTTTCAGCCCCGCGCCTTGCTTCTTCTGGTCTGTCTTGCCAATGCTGCGCCGGACGGCATCCAGGGAGGCGTTGGCCTTACTGACGACGTGGAACTTATCCACGACCAGTTTTGCCTGCGGAAGCACACGCTGCACGGCAAGCCTGTAGGGTCGCCACATATCTGTCGAGACATGGGTGATGCGCTCTTTGTTCGGTAGCGACTCCAAGAACCTGACAATGGACGTGTGATAGCGGTCGGGCAGCATATCAATCAGCGCCCTGTCCTGAATGTTCGTAAAGATGGCCCGGAACCGACCCAGCTTGATTTCGTCGATACCAAGCCAAACGGGTGTCTCTCGCTTGAAATCTTTCTCCAACTTGGCCACGTATGCGTCGAAGATGGTTCGCACGCTCTTTTCGTCAATGCCAACCTGCTTCGCCAGTTCGGCGTAGGTGTATTCAAGCGACTGACGACCAATCCAGCGCACCAGGCGCTCGGTCATCTGGAAGCCTTCATCAATCTCTTGAACAACTGCCGTGAAGGTTCTTTGGCAGGCCATGCACTTGAGACGCGGCACGTCGAGGTGAATCATCATCGTCTTGCCATGCGTCGGCAGGTCACGAACGTAGATTGGTCGGTTGCCGTGGCGCTGGATACGGTGCAGTTCGCCACAGTGCGGACACAGACGGGCAATAGCGGCAGGCTCGGCTTTGACGTGGTATTCCGTCTCCGACTCCTTCTTGTCCAACTCCCGCAGGCCAGGGAGATTCAGGATACCGCTCATGACAAAAGGCTCAATAGTAGAAAGGCCGGGATTGTAGGCTCGTGGTATGCGCCGGGCAAATATTTGTAACGGTAATACAAAAACAACTTGACACAGCTTGAATCGGTATTACAATAACAACATCAACCGTAAATACTGGCCAGGAGAGAAAAATGAACCAAGAAGCAAAATACCGTGTTGTCTTGCTCGATAAGGACGAATACGAAATTAGCGAGCGCCCAGCCGACAACCTCAAGGAAGCCAAGACGACAATGGCTTACATGCTAAGCGCCCAATATGCTGAAGTTGCTGAAACTACCCATGAAACCATGGGCACCTATAAGGCCGAGGTGCGCAACGCCAAAGGCGAATGTGTTCTCGATGATTTCCTGGAATAAGCGAGAGAAGCCGAATGGGCAATTCACCAACCACTGAAAAACGCACGGCACGGCAGGTTTCTGAACGGGAGCTTGCCATTGCCCTGGTGCTTGAGCTTGCTCAAGTAAGGCCGTATCGTTTTGCCTTGCTGGGTTTCTATGATGACGACGCCGAATATCTGCTCGCCCTCGCCAATCGCATTGGGGTCAAATGGGATAAGGCGTTTCATAACAAAGTGACAAAGGTTACTCGCCGCCTGGTTAGCTATGGTGTTCTGCACTCAGAGATGCGCGGAACTCAAAAGGAGTATTGTGGCGAACCTACAAAACAGATGGAATATTGGCTTCCGCCCGGAAAGGCAAGCCTAATTACAAGGGGAAAGACGGAATACACCATGTCGCCTGAAGATGAGGCAGCGTATCTTTTGCGACGTGCGTATCCCGAACCAGACAATGACTGAATCACCGCCAAAACGCCACGGAGGTCCAGGCCGAGGCCAAGGGAGAAAGCCTGTCAATGAAGGCGAACCGATGGTTGTCGTCCCGATGCGAATGACGCCTTCTCAGCGTGAAAAGCTGGCCCGCATGGGCGGGGCGGGGTGGGTTCGTGACCGCATCGACGAAGCGCCCGAACCCACCGAAACTTCCGGAGAGTGAAACTGACTTAGGGTTTCGTCAAAACCGTAAACCCACCAGTTTTTCCGGATACCCAATCTTTTTTGCCAAAGCAAGAGCATCAAGAGCAACCGCACGAGCAACGTCTGTTGGGCATCCGGATTTTCCGGTGGACGGGAGCCGCTGAAATAGCGGCCCCGTAATTTCACTCTCCGGATTCTCCGGTGGACGCACCCCTGTTGAGGTGCATGGTTGGATGCTGATTTGTCAGCAGCAGGAACAGTTCCCATGCCGCCAAGGGAATGGCTCGGTGATTACGGGTTCCCACCGGCTGTTCGTAACCAGACCACGTTTTGTAGCCAGCCGCCGTAGCCGGCGACACCAGCCCTGCGGCCTGCGTCTGGTTAAGCCTTGCGCGTTCACGTGCAGCCCTGATCTCGTCTGGTGAGGGCTGGGTGATTCTTTCGGTGATAAGTTGCATCGTGGTTAACGTCTGTTTTCGGCAACGCTGAGAATGCGTCTGATGGCATCTTGCATCTGGTCAAGAACGGCGTTCAGGCGGTTAATTTCCAAACGTTGATGTTCGTCTAGGGGCAATTCCAGCCATCGCACAAGCTGCTCTCGAAAGACCGGCAGCAAGTCCTGCTGCTCACCGAATACCGCTTGCAGGCGACTGACCGTTTCGCTATCCAGAACCCCTGGTCGATGCCTGGCCCGCTCTAGGTTCTCTACCTGCTGGCGAACTGAGTGTAATTGGTCATCGAGCATTCCCGCGATGAACGGCAATGCCTCGATGGGTTGCCAGTTTGGTGCTATCACTCGTGGAAATCGCCACCGCAGTTGCGCTGGTTTCGACCGATGTTGATCTGGATGCCACGGTGCCCGCGCCCGGCATTACGCTGATCATCGCCAATGTTCACGGTAACCTCGACAGGTTCCTGCTTTGCCGCCACCTCGGCGCGGAGACGCTGAATCTCACGCTCGCATTCGGCTTCCAATTCGGCATCGTGCGTGAGGCCAGCAAATAACGCGATGGCGTGGATGAGGTTGCTTTGGTGGTGAAGCTCTTTGGCGCGGGTGTAACCAAGGAGTTCGAGGGCTTGTTCAAGTTGGGTAGGCACAGTCTGGGCTTCCTTCTTCGTGAATGTTACGAGGGGTCGTTCGAGCAAGTTCAATGGCAACCGTTGCATGCTACGCAGCTTCAACATCCACGATATGCTTCTGGCGGTCATGCTTGGCGTAAACGTCTTCGCCATGGGTTTCAATGAATTCCACCTCATCCCAGGACAGGCACCAATCGAGTGGCAGGCCGGTGATTGCCGCCATGAACTCGGCGCATCGTTCGTCGCTCAGCGAGGGGCGTCCATCGTCAGTGAATTTCAGGAGGTGGGCAAAAAGTGCGCGATCCTCGGCGATATGGTTAATCGCTGGACGGTCGGTATAGACTCCAGTGAAGTACATGTATCGGTCGTGGGCGTCCGCCAGGATCGCCCGCTGGGCTTCTGGAACTGCGACTACGATTTGTCGCGCCTGTTGTATGTCCATGCTCATTCGGTCCTAACTAATACGCGTAACTCTCGAAGGAAAAGTCGAATCCTTCCGGGTCACCATGCCCAGCCCAAACGGTATACACGTCCCGACAACGAGCTTCGTCCTGATAGAACCACACTCGTTCCTTACCATTGGGCTGGCGAAGTACAAGAGCATGCCACTCTTCTTTTCGCGGACGGAACAAGGTTTCAGCAGCATGCAGCCGCAACACGCCAGCGGCACACTGACGAAAGGCACGGCGCGTGGTTACATAGGGTGTATTGGTGTCATCGAAACCAAGCCGAAATAAGCGACTGACTGGCTGCTTAGGCTTTGCCCATATCTGCACGTTGGTCATGCTCTATCCTTTCCGAAGAAGTTAGCGGTGGGCTAAGCATGATTTTTCTTTTCAGAGTTGCAATCTCACCCCTCTCATCGGCCAGCATCCCGCATACGTCCCAAAACGCCTTTGCGGCTTTGGTGTATCTATCGGCATCGGGCATGTTCACAGAAGCAAATCGCACTAAGGATTCTGCTTCGTCCATCAATAACAATGCCTTGTGCGCCCAGTTATCTGGTTCGCAGTTGTGATGGTCAGTCGCGTTAGCGCCAGAAGGAGAAGTCATCCGAATAAGGAAGCGCAGCATCCTTCCTCGCAGCGTAAACGTGGGGCCAGAGCCATCTGATCGCGGAATACCGATTTTATCCAGTTCGCTCATGGCTTCGTCGTATTCCTCGACTTTTTGCATCTGCGCTAGCAGCCGTTCAATTTCATCCGCTGCTTTTGCTGGCAATGCGCTCAAATCTTCTCCGTCATCGTCATATGCGGCGTGTATGCGGCGCAGGTTGCCAATGAGCATTCCGAGCGCAAAGCCTCTCTCTTCAGGCGTCATCGGTGTTGGAACAACGCCGTCAATATACGGGTCCAGTTCGTCGCGGTCGTCCTCATGTTCGAACTCATGCGCCAGCGGTAATTGGTCTGATCCAAGCATCTATTTCTTCTCAGTTAATCTATCATTTGTTGCGTCGAACCACGCTCCGGCCACCGGGCAATCCGGATACCAGATTTGGCGTCCATCGCCAATCACAGCCGAACGAGTTTCCACATGAAAAAAGACGTGAGGGTGAACGCTAGCGCTGCAAACGCCGGCTTCACCAGCCCAGGAAGAAACCATGCAATAGCACCCCAAAACAAGGCAGTGAACAGCACGCCGCCAACGAACAGCGGGAAGTTCTCGCGGTTTGATGCCTCGCGGCTCTCTGCTTTCCGCCGTTGAACCTCGGGATCGTTCGCCAAGCGAGCCTCGTGCTGCTCCACTTCGGCCAAGAGGGTGCCATCGTCAAAGGCACGCGGATCACCAGCGAGGATGATTTTCTTTGCGATTCGCTGCCTCGTGTTCATTTTGCCTCCTTGATGTGCGGAATCTGCGCTTTGATCAGCATTCTCAGAATGAACAGCAAGCACAGACCTGCAACGACTGCGACGATGATCCATCCGCCCAACGCACCCAGGATTGCTTCACGATTCAATAGATCGGTGTAGGTAAGGTTTCCGGAAAACTGCTGGTCAAGAACATAGACAACGGCGCCGAGCACTGTGAAGCCAATCCAGACCGGTGCTGCTTTGAGAGGGCTATGCCCGTTTTCTCTTGCCCAAACCAACGAACCGGCGATAACCACCAGCAACACAAACACGACTTGAAGAAGGCGAACCATATCGACGCTCATATCCATTTTCCTGAATAGCTATCGGTTAAAGAATGGGGTAGCACTGCGGTTTGATTTTCGACTCAATGCACAGCGTAGACTTCAGGAAGCTCCCTTCGCCCTCGCGCTTGATCTGTGCCGTGTCACCGACAGTCGCGGAAACACCGCCATGGACCTGGAAAATTCCGGTCGTTGTCTTGACGGTCGTATCGGTCGAAAAGGTAGTGCTTTGCAGTTGAACGTCCAGGATCACGCCCGCAGCCTCGAAGGTTGGCTTTGGCGGCTCCGGACGAACAGGAGCAGGGACAAATTGACGGTACAGCGTGAATCCGGCCCAAAGAATACCCACGGCCAGGAGGATGATTTTGATCCGCCGACCTTCTGCGCGGTAGAAGGATTCCTTTTCCTCAATAGGGGCTTTGAGCAAGCGTTGAACCTCGTATTCCGGCAAGGTGAATGGCGGAAACGGCGTCCTGTAAGTCAGCTTCGACTGAATTAGGCGGTCTATCCGCTGTTCGCGTTGCTGCCGCTTTTCGTCAGCTTTCTTTCGCTCCACGAGGGAAATTGTCTTCTCAGCCATTGCCATCACCTGATGTTTAATTCTGGATGTCGCAAACGAACTGATCGTTCACCACGACACGACCACATTTGATTTGTTCGACCAGGGCAGCTTCGGCTTCCTCTCGACCTTTTTTGTCCGTGATCAACCGCCCATCTTTCTGTCCCCACACGCAGGCGACTCGCTTGGCGGTATCCAGCAACGCCTTCTCCTCGGCGCTGATGACATAGGTAGTATTCATGGTTTCATCCCCAACTTGACATCGTTACGCGGAAAGCCTTGTGCAACCTCCTGCACCTGCTGGTACAACGTGGGCAGATCGCCTTGGATCGTCTTCCAGACGATTTCAAGGTCCACCTTGTCGTAGCCGTGGGAAACTCGGTTTCGCATGGTGTACATGACCTGCCACGGGATGTCGTCGTGAAGGGCGGCGAACTCAGGGGCTACGCGCTGGATGTTGTTCGAGGCTTCGCCGATGATCTCGATGTTGCGGATTACCGCATCCTGGACCAATTCGCTGCTCAGGAATCCGACCTCATCAATATCGGCCGTGTAGCGGTCAATGCGTTCGATAGCTTGCAGGATGTGCCCGAGGTAGTCGGGGACGCGCAGGGCTTTGTTCATACCGACACCGCCTCAGCAAGAACCAGGCTGCGGAATTTCTCCGGTAGTGCTCTGGGGGTCAGAACATCGACAGAGATACCGAGTAGGCGTTCCAGTTCGACCTGGATGGCCGCCACGTCCATGAGCGTTGTCTCGGGCGTCGGATCGATCAGGATGTCCAGGTCGCTGCCTTCCGTGTCCTCACCATGGATGACAGAACCGAAGACGCGAGCATTGCAGGCACGGTGGGATTCCACCACGCGCCGGATGTCTACTCGATGGGATGCGAGCGCTTGAGAGGGCTTCATGCTGTCGCCGGGACCACAAGGAAGGGCTTGCCGTCGCAGATGGAAACGGCTTGCTTGACGACGGCCAACAGCATAGCGTCGTTCATGTCGGGCTGAAGTTCAATGACGCCCTGGCCGCTGGCGAACTTCTCGCGCAGCGCAGCATCATGATCGACTTCAAACAGGTGTCCGTAGGTCTTTGCTTCATCACTCATCATGCATCCTTTCATTGTTTGCGAATTTCGGCTTCCAGCGAGCGGGGGCACTTCCAGCTTACCGCCTCAGCCGGCGCATCGCCTTCCTCGATCCAGTGCTCGATGCAACGCTCCCACTCTGCCGACTTCGAGACTTTACCGCCTTCCGCAGCCATTGATTCCTTGAGGTGCAGGAAGTAAGCCGCAAACTTGGTGCGGGCGGTTTGTTCGGTCAGCGTTGCCATTTGTCACGCTCCATCATTGAATCAAGGTTCAAGTTCGATACTACACGATCAGATTAGACGCATTGCGTCTATTTGTCAAGCGCATATCCGAGACTTACAATTCGCCTCTTTCGGCCAAAACCCAGCATGCCTGTCAATGTCCTCAATCTCCCTGGCCTGCGGGTTCTCGACTTCAAGGAAACCGATACCGACTACCATGTGAAGGCAGCGCCGACCATCGTTTCCAAGCTCTGCCCGCACTGCGGACGATCCAACGAAACGGTGGCCCATGCCCAGAAGACGCTGTTCATCCGCGACCTTCCTTCGCACGGCAAAAGCGTTGCGGTTCACCTTGACGTGCCGCGCCTGCGCTGCAAGCCCTGCGGCAAAACCTTTACGGCGGCGGTGCCCGAGGTTGATACGGCCCGGCAGATGACAGAACGCCTGGCCAAGTGGGTTGGGCGGCAGGGATTGGAATACACCTACGCCGAGATTGCCAAGCAGGTCGGGATTGACGAAAAGACCGTCCGCAACGTGTTCGATGAGTATGTGGCGGAACTGGAGAAGGAATTCACGCGGGAAACGCCGGTCTGGCTGGGCATCGACGAAATCAAGCTGGGGCGCTTCCGGGCGGTCTTCACCAACATTCAGGGCCGGTCGCTGATCGACATGCTGCCCGACCGCTACGGTACGTCCATCACCAGCTTCCTGTACTCCCTGCCGAACAAGGAACGGATCACGCACGTTGCGACGGACATGTGGCGTCCGTACCGGATCGCCGTCCAGCAAGCTCTGCCGAATGCAAAGCTGGTCGTGGACAAGTTCCACGTCGTCAGCAAGGCCAATGCCTCGTTTGATGCGGTTAGGCGCAGCATCGGCAACCAGGACAAGAAACGGCACTCCCTCGGCCTGAAACGCGCCCACAAGTTGTTTGCCAAGCGTCAGCGCGATCTGGATGATGAGCAACACCTGACCGTCTCCGGGTGGCTCAACAGTTTCCCGCTGTTGGCCGCTGCCTACGACCTCAAGGAACGGCTCTACAAGGTTTATGAGGTGGAAACCAAGGAAGAGGCTTGGGGCGAGTATCTGGTTTGGGAGGCAAGCATCCCCGAAGAGCTTGCCAAGCCCTTCCGGCCAGTGAAGACGGCCTTTCGGAACTGGAAGACCTACATCCTGAACTATTTCGACGATGAGCGCGTCACGAACGCATTCACCGAGAGTTTCAACGCCAAGATCAGGCGGGTGTATCGGGATGGTCGGGGCTACACCTTTGAGCGGTTGCGGGCCAAGGTGCTGTTCACCGACCGGCTGCAAAAGCGAGTGCCCATCCAGGAGAAGGTCAAGGTCAAGAAAAAGCCGAAGTTCGAGGAAGTCGGCATGGCTCGGATGTATCTCATGACGCATTTAGTATGCGAAGAAAGGGCGGAATACGAGATCAGAACTCAGACCCGGCAGGGCAACCTCGGAACCGACCTGTCCACCCTGGAGGCGCTTTTGGACTCAGGGCAGTTTTAGGTGCTCAACCCGCTCCGTCCACCGGAAAATCCGGATACCCCATTTGCCTCTTTAGCAATCCGAATAATATCGTCGATATCCAGATACGCCTGAATGGGTTTCTTGCCGAGACCAACCAAATAGGACTCATCCGCCTTAAAGCGATGCAGGGCGAAACGATCTTCGTTTGAATAGATTGCGACCGTACGAATGCCTAGCTCGGAAGCAGCACGCAGTACGCGTATGGCTATTTCACTGCGATTAGCGACGACAAGGCTACGGATTTTTTTCATGCTTGTTCGTCCTTGAGGATGATTATGGTGTTTTATTGCAAGTCTTTTTATCGAAGATTCTGGCCATGCCTAACGAAGGAGAGCTACTAACGCTGCCACTGAAGCAACTGGTACTAAACGCCCAAAAAAAGGGGAAGAGGTTGCCCTCTCCCCCAAAGTCGCTGACTAACAACTGACATCAACGCAGAGGTAGACAACACTGCCCGGCCAGCCGGCGGGCTGGCAACAGGCTGTGATGTGGAACAGACTATGCGCCTCGTGACGAATACCGTCCAATACAAATAAATGCATTAAATGCATTAAATGATACGCAAAAGGTATCGCCAAGCAGTACAACAAGGGCTATCCGATCAGGCGATAATCGGTGCAAAAGACCGATTGCGATCAGACCGCCAGATCGTCGCATTATTGCCTGCAAGGACTATTCCGCATGTCAAACCAAACCATTCGCCTGCAACTGCCCAATGATCGGGTCAAGCATCGTTTTCCCGATATTGAAGACATCATCAAACGCCTGCTCTTCTCGCCGGGCGATGGTGAAATCTGGCTGGATCAGCAACGCATGCTCCTGCTGCACAGTGCAGCCATTGCGTCGCTGCGGCGCGAGTTGATCGAAACGCTGGGCAGTGACAAGGCACGCGGTCTGCTCAGCCGCATGGGCTACCAGTCGGGCGCCCGCGACGCTGACATGGTGCGTCGCGAGCATCGCAACCGCAATGATTTCGATGCCTTTGCCGTCGGGCCACAACTGCACGCACTGGAAGGCTTCATGTCGATCGAAACCATCGTTCAGGAAGTTGATAGCGAAACAGGCCACTATTACGGTGAATACATCTGGCACAACTCAGCCGAAGCCGAGGAACACTTGCGGGCTCACGGACGTAGCGCTTCACCCGTGTGCTGGATGCAGCAAGGTTATGCGAACGGTTATCTAAGCAGTTTTCTGGGCCGGCAGATGCTGGTCCGCGAAGTCGAATGCAAGGCCATGGGGCACGCCACTTGTCGAATTATCGGCAAAGCCGTTGAGCAATGGGATGCCCCGGAAAACGACTTGCGTTACCTGCAGGCTCAGGATTTTGTGCAAAGCCCGAATAACCGCCAGGTTAATTTCCAGCGTAGTGGCGACCCAGTCTCCGCCAAGATCAATCTGGTTGGCATTTCCTCCGGCTTCAATACCGTCTGCCACATGATCCAGCGCGTCGCACCAACGCAGGCCACCGTGCTGTTCCTGGGCGAAAGCGGAGTCGGAAAGGAACAGTTCGCGCGCACGCTGCACAATATCAGCGAGCGGGCTGCGCAAACCTTTGTCGCCATCAACTGCGCGGCGATTCCGGAACAACTGATCGAATCCGAGCTGTTCGGTGTCGAAAAAGGTGGCTATAGCGGCGCCTCACAATCCCGCCCGGGACGTTTTGAACGCGCCGATGGCGGCACGCTGTTTCTCGATGAAATCGGCACTTTGAGTCTGGTCGCCCAGGGCAAACTGCTGCGTGCCCTGCAGGAAGGCGAGATCGAACGCATCGGCGACACCAAGGTGCGAAAGGTGGATGTGCGGATCGTCGCGGCAACCAACGAAGACCTGCGCAAACAGGTCGAGGCAGGCAAATTCCGCGACGACCTGTTCTATCGCCTGAATGTTTTTCCAGTGCAGATTCCGCCACTGCGCGAGCGCAAGGAAGACATCCTGCTTTTGGTCGAACATTTCCTGAACCGTTTCTGCGCCCTGCACAAATGCCAGGTCACAGGCTTTACCGAGAGCGCCATCGAGGCACTGATGCGTTACGGCTGGCCGGGCAATATCCGCGAACTGGAAAATCTGATCGAGCGCGGTGTCATTCTGGCACCAGACGGCGGTGCCATCGATATCGACCATCTATTCACCAGTGGTGAAAAACTGGGCGCTGCGCCCTCCGCCAAGGAGCCAGCGCCAAGCTCATCGACGGTCAACGGCAACGTGCCACAACTCGCAGATGCCCTGCACGCCGCACTGGCTGATAGCCAGATATCACTCGACGAACTGGAAGAAATCGCCGTCAACGAAGCCCTGAGCCTGGCCGCCGGCAACGTTTCTTCGGCGGCCAAAATCCTCGGCACCACCCGCGCCCGAGTCGCTTATCGACTATCCGGGAAGAAAGTGCCACATCCGGCGGAATAAACAATCACCGGGCTACGGCTTAGGACATTCCTGCTGCGCTACGCTGGCTTCACAAGTTCAGAGCAAACCTTCGGCACGCATCGCGGTCTGTACGGCCGGCCGGGTAGCAATGCTGTGATGGTAATCGACCAGAGCCGGCCATTCGGCCAGGCTCATTTTCAGGAAGAAGGTCCAGTTGATCACGGTGAACAAGTAGGCGTCGGCGACGCTGAATTCGCTGCCGGTCAGGTGATCACGGCCGTTCAGAATGTCATCGAGGTAGGCGAAGCGTCGTTCGATATTGCTGCTGGCTGCCGCCTTCCAGTCAGCCGATGCGGTCGGCTTGAACAAGGGGGTGAAGTTCTTGTGCAGTTCGGTGCCGATGAAGGTCAGCCATTCCTGCACCCGGACCCGGGCCAGCGTGCCGGCGGGTGGCAAGAGGCCGGCTTCGGGCTTCAGGTCGGCCAGGTACTGGACGATGGCCGGGCCTTCGGTAATCAGTTCGCCGTCGTCAAGCAACAGCGCCGGGATGTAGCCTTTCGGATTGATCGTCGTGAAATCACGACCGTCTTCGGTCTGCTGGGTGGCCAGGTTCACCTTGACCAGTTCGTGCGGCAAAGCGAGTTCACACAACACGATGTGCGGCGAGAGCGAGCAGGCGCCCGGGGTGTAGAACAGTTTCATTTTGTCTCCTTTTTTGCGGTCGACCCTGGGGCCAGCCTTCGTTTCTATGGTCCTGAAAACGGTCGGTTTTTCAGGTTTTGGGATACAGGCGGTCGTCAAAATCGTCGAGTGACGGGAAGCTGAGCGAGGTGAGATCGTCCAGACGATTCAGGCGCCCCGCGTATTCGACCAGAATCTGCTGCCGAGATTCCTGTGTCACGTAAGGAACATGGTAAGCCGCGAAAGGTGGCAGCACCGTAAACCCGGCATAAGCCAGCGAACCGCGCAGGATGGGGCGCAACATGGTTTCCAGTTCGCCATGAATGGCCTGCGGGCCGAACATGTGTTCACGACCGCCGAGGGTAAAACTCAGCAGCGCCCGCTTGCCGCGCATGCCGCCCTGATCGTAGAAACGCTTGCCGCCGTAGAAACGTCCGGAAACGAAAACCCGGTCGATCCAGCCTTTCATGATGGCCGGCACGGAAAACCAGAAAATCGGGAAATTCAGGATCAGTACATCGCACCAGTCGACCTTGGCCACTTCCTCGCGGATATCGGCAGCGATTGTCCCGCTCTCGAACCCTTTGCGCTGCTCCAGCGCATAAACACAGTAATCGGGATCGCTGCGCTCGGCAAAATCAGCGGCTGAAGCGACCGGGTTGAACTGCATCGCGTACAGATCGGACACCCGGACTTCATGCCCGGCGGCGCTCAAAGTCGCGACCGCCTGGTCCTTCAGGGCCGTGGTGAAGGACTGCGGTTCGTAATGTGCATGGACGATCAGGACTTTCATGTTTACTCCAGGATTCACGAATTGCCGGCAGCCAGGCGTCGGGCTTCGATTTCAGCCTGCCGCAGCGAACTGGCTGGCTGACCACCGATACTCCAGTCTGCCGGCGCAACCGGGACAATACCACCGCGCACCAATTCCCTTGGCACATCCAGCAACTCGACGATCAGGTCGGTAAATGCTGCCAGCAACTGCTGGCGATCTTCCAGCGAACGTCCTTCCAGGACGATGAAGGAAAAATACGGCGCATTCACCCCAGCGTCGCGGACCAGTTGGCCACCGACACACATCAGATGCGGCTCATGCTCGGTCACGAACACCCGGACCCGATCCAGCGGACAACGCAACCCGGCGGCAAACGCCTCGCTGCAACGCAGCAGCAAGTTCTCGACCCGATCGGCAGCATGTTGCCCGCGTACCAGGTGAATATTCAGAATCGGCATGGATTTTTCCTTTCAGGGCAGGCCGCGCCGACGCCCGGCGTCGAGCATCAGTGTCGAACCGGTCATCGCCGAGGCTTCCGGTGCCAGCAACATTTCCAACGCCCAGGCCACCTGGCCGGGTTCGGTGAAAGCGTGGATCGACGATTCGTCCAGCATTCCAGCCAACACCACGTCGACGGTCGTGTTTTGCAGCCGCGCGCGGTCGGCGGCGACCCGGCGCAGGCGTTCGGTATCGGCCGGACCGGGCGCCACCAGATGCGCCGTAATGCCCCGCTCGCCATAAGCCAGACTCAGCTGGCGCACCACATTGACCAGCGCGGCATTGGCTACGCCGGCCGCTGCGGCATAGGCCGTTGGCTCGAAACCATAATGACCGCCGATGGCAACCAGTCGCGAATTGGGGCGCAAATGGCCGTCGACCGCACGCACCAGACGCAACAAACCGCCGACCTTGATATTCACCGCATCAACCAGCGCAGCAGTCGAAATATTCAGCACGCCGCCCCCGACGCTAACACCGGGACCATGCACCACCATGCGCACCGGGCCGGGCAAGGCAGCACGGATGGCGTCTATCGAATCATCGTGGGCAATATCGGCGGCGCAGGCAATCAGGCCGGGATGTCTGGCGGCCAGAGTTTCCAACGTCGCCGCGCTGCGCGCCACGGCAACCACGCCCAGACCGCGCGCCAGAAAGCGCTCGACCATCACCGTGCCAAAAGCGCCGGTGGCGCCAACAACGACAACGTACTCCGTGACTTGCGCCATTTTTATACCTTCAGACAGGTTGACCGCGAAATTCCATGAATTCCACGGTCAACGCGGTTTAAACCGCGATTTCCTTCAACAAGCCGCGTTCCTTGGCCATGGTCATCGCCGTATCGACAATCATGTCTTCCTGACCGCCGATCATCTTCTTGCGGCCCAACTCAACCAGGATGTCGCGTGCCGGAATGCCGAAGCGCTCGCCGGCCCGCTTGGCATGCAGCAGGAAAGTCGAATAGACGCCGGCAAAGCCCAGGGTCAGCGATGCCCGGTCGACGCGCACCATGTGCTCCATCATCGGCACGATCATGTCTTCGGCCATGTCCATCAGCTGGAACAGGTCGCAACCGGTGACGATGCCCATGCGTTCGCAGACTGCAACGAACACTTCGGTCGGCGTGTTGCCGGCACCGGCGCCCAGACCGGCCACCGACGTGTCGATGCGCGTTGCCCCGGCTTCGATGGCAGCAATCGAGTTGGCAATGCCCATGCCCATGTTGTGATGGCCGTGGAAACCGATTTCAGTTTCCGGATTGAGCACGGCGCGCAGCGCAGCAACCCGATCCTTGACGTCGCCCGGCAGCATGTAACCGGCAGAATCGGTGATGTACACCGTGTTCGCGCCATACGACTCCATCAGCTTGCCCTGTTTGGCCAGACCTTCGGCGGTATTCAGGTGCGCCATCATCAGGAACCCGTTGGTATCCATGCCCAGCTTGCGGCAGAAGGCGATGTGCTGTGGCGAGGTATCGGCTTCGGTACAGTGCGTTGCCACATGCACGGCGCGCGCCCCGGCATCGTAGGCCGACTGCAATTCCTTCATCGTGCCCAGACCGGGAATCAGCAGCACCGAGACCTTGGCCTGCTTCATCTTGCCGGCCACGGCGCTGATGTAATCCTCGTTGCTGTGCGGCGCAAAACCATGCTGCAGCGAGTTGCCACCGAGGCCGGCGCCATGCGTGACCTGGATGTACGGCACGCCGGCCGCGTCGAGCGCCGTGGCGATCTGCACCATCTGCTCGACCGAAATCTGCTCGCGCTTGGCATGCATGCCGTCGCGCAGGCTCATGTCGTGAATGACGACCTTGCGGCCCTTGAGATTGATGTCAGCGATCATTTATGCCACCTCCAGCGACTTGAGCTGAATGCTTCCAGCCAGGATTTCTTCGGCGAACATTTCGGCCGTGCGCGTTGCAGCGGCCGTCATGATGTCCAGGTTGCCGGCGTATTTCGGCAGGTAATCGCCCAGACCGGCGACTTCCATGAAAACGGTGACCCGCTTGCCGTCAAACAGCGGGCCGTTGACCAGGCGGTAACCCGGCACGTATTTCTGCACTTCCTTGATCATGGCCAGCACCGAAGCGGTGATCCGTTCCTGATCAGGTTCGTCGTCGGTCAGGCAGGAAATGGTGTTGCGCATCATCATCGGCGGATCGGCCGGATTGATGATCGCCAGCGCCTTGCCCTTGCGTGCCCCGCCAACGATCTCGATGGCGTTCGACGTGGTGTACGTGAATTCGTCCAGATTGGCCCGGGTGCCCGGACCAATCGATTTCGACGCCAGGCTGGCGACGATTTCGCCATAGCCGACCGGCTGCACGCTGGACACGGCATAGACGATGGGAATCGTCGCCTGACCGGCGCAGGAAATCATGTTCACGTTCATCTCGACCTTTTCGGCATGCGCCTTCAGGTTGACCGGAGGAACGCACAAAGGGCCAATCGCGGCTGGCGTCAGGTCGATCATCATGACGCCGAGTTCGTTCAGCTTGCGCGAATTTTCGGCATGCACATAGGCCGAGGTGGCATCGAAAGCGATCTGGATGCCATCGGCCAGGACATGCGGCAGCAGGCCGTCGACGCCGTCGGCAGTGGTTTTCAGGCCCATGTCACGGGCGCGTGCCAGGCCTTCCGATTCCGGGTCGATACCGACCATCCAGACCGGCTCAAGCAGCGGGCTGCGTTGCAACTTGTAGATCAGATCGGTGCCGATGTTGCCGGAGCCGATCAGCGCACATTTGATTTTTTTCATCTTGTCCTCGATTTCCTGGTGTCGGCTTCAGTCAGCCTTGGCCGCGTTACGCTGGCCCACGGTCTGACCGCCGACCGAAAAATGTTCAACCGGATGTTCGGTAATCAGGATGCGTACCTGCTCCGGCTGGACTTCCAGCGCATCCACCAACGCCGCCGTCATCGCGGCAACGGCCTTGCGCTTTTTTTCCACGCTGCGCCCCTCCAGCAGGTGCATCTCGATAATTGGCATGGTTGGATTTCCTTTTCTATTCAACAAAGCGCATGGAGACGCTACCCAGTTCCTGGAAGCGCGCCACGATGCTGTCACCGGGCTTGACCGCTACGGCTTCGGTAATGCCGCCGCTCATGACGAAACTGCCGGCCGGCAATTCCTCGCCCAGCTCACCGAGAATATTGACTAGCATCGCCACCGCATCGGCCGGATGCCCGAGCACGGCCGCCGAAGCGCCCAGCGTAACAATCTCGCCATTCTTTTCCATGACTACGCCCAATGTGCGCAGGTCGATATCGGCTGGATAACGCGCCCGCCCGCCACCGACATAGCGGGCGGAAGAACCGTTGTCGGCAACCACGCTTTCCAGATCGAACTTGAAACCGGAAAAACGCGAGTCGATGATTTCGACGGCCGGCAACACGTAATCGGTGGCATCCAGCACATCCTGGCGGGTGCAGTTCGGGCCCTTCAACGCCTTCTTCATGACGAATGCCACTTCGCACTCAACGCGCGGATGCACCAGATAAGCGGAAAGTCCGGTAGCCGATTGCGACAGCGGCTTAGGAATGCTAGACTTAACTCATAGTTACATTTCTGAACCATGTGTCGGCATTAGAAGAAATTATGAATACCATTGGAGAACGTATGAAAGCCATCAAATTGCATCACCCCGCGGGAATCGACAATCTTCATCTGGTTGAATTGGAAGATCCGGGTTCGCCACAACGAGGGGAAATTCGTGTTCGTGTCCTAGCCAATTCACTGAATTACCACGACTACGCGGTGATAGTGGGGCGCCTCCCGACACCGCATGGGCGAATCCCCTTGTCCGATGCTGGCGGCGTCATTGAAGCAGTAGGTGAGGATGTCGAAGAATTTAAAGTCGGTGACAAGGTTGTGTCTTGCTTCTCCACAACTTGGCAGGCTGGAGCACCTTGCGTGAGCAACTTTTCTACTGCCCCCGGCGATGGCGTGGAGGGGTATGCGCAGAATGTAGTCGTGCGACCTGCTCATTGGTTTACGCACGCTCCGCATGGCTGGACTCATGAAGAGGCGTCAACATTAACCGTCGCAGGTCTCACTGCTTGGCGTGCTCTTGTGGTCAATGGAGGAATTAAAGCTGGAGATACGGTATTGGTTCTGGGGACCGGTGGTGTATCGATATTTGCGCTTCAGTTTGCCAAGCACATGGGTGCGAAGGTCATCGCGACCTCATCCTCAGACGAGAAAATAGAGCGACTTCGGCAGTTAGGCGCTGATCACACAATTAATTACCGGACCAACGAAAATTGGGGTGCAACTGTCCTTGAACTCACAAACGGACGTGGTGTTGACCACGTAGTCGAAGTTGGCGGCGCTGGGACTTTGGCTCAATCGATAATGGCCACAAAGATTGGCGGACACATCGCGTTGATCGGCGTGCTCACAGGCCGCGAAGGAACTATTCCAACGGCTGCCCTGATGGCAAAACAGATTCGGCTACAGGGGATACTGGCGGGTAGTCGATCTGAACAAGTTGAAATGATCCGGGCAGTCGAAGTCATGGGTATGCGGCCGATTATTTGCCAGAGTTTTCCATTAGAGAGTTTGGCCGATGCTTTCAGATACGAAGCCGCTGGACTTCATTTCGGGAAGATCGTCATTACTCAATAGGATGCCTTCCACAAATAGATTCACTGGCTAACGCAGGAATTTTGTTGGGAAGGACCGATTGTTGCCCCATGCCATCGGCAAGCATGATGTCCGGTTCTGGGCCGATAGCAGACGTTTCCCATGGAATGCCCTAGTTTCAAAGTAGCCTATCAACCGAGCCGGGGAATGTCCGGCCCGCCTGTCGGAGATTACGCTGCCGGTGTGTCGCTTAACTCTTGGGCCTCTGCATCCAGTCTGGTCCAGTACGGAATGGCCGTCTTTTCGAGCCAGATTGCGAAGAATTGCTGACCAACGGGCTCGATCGCTCGCGCGACCAGCGCCAGGTTGGCTGTAGGGACCCAGCGCCGCCTGTCGACGGTTTTGGCTCCAAACTCGGCGACGAGAGACGGTGCGATTCTTTTTCCCATAGCCCGCTCCAACGCAGACGTTTCCAACCAGAGGCCGCCTTGCGGGCCAAGAACGAAGGTCGGCGTGACGACAACGCCGGCGTATTCCAGTTTGGCTAGTTCCTCCTGCCGTCTCGTCTCGACTCGTTCTGCCCCGATGATTTTCTTCCTGAGTTGTCGGCCGGATTCCATTCCGCCGGCCAGGAACACGTCGAAGCCGACCGCTACAGCCAGACCCAAGGCGATAGGGAATGCCAGGAAGAATAGCCAGGCGCCGATGAACGCGCCGGCAACACTCAAAGCGCCGAACACGGCCAGCAACTTCAGCCGCGCCGCGATAATCGATCTGGAGACGTCCCAATCCCGATAGTCGGGCAAGACCAAAGCTTCGCGCACGAGTTCGCCGAGGGATGGCATACGCTATCGTTCCCGAAGCGCCGCCGAGAACCAGTCCGGCACTTCACGGAAGCGCAGGGTCGTCCCCATTCGGTGCCAAGGCCCTGGATAGTTTTCCGATGCGGGCGGCTTCAGGTTCTCAATCACCACACCTCGGGCATCCAGAAATGGCTTGAGGACGAGCCAGGCGAGCAGTTCAGCGTCGTCGTAGTCGCCCATCCGGAAGAACGGCATGGGACTGCCTGATTTTGCTGAAGGGTCTTGGTAATACCACAGCCCCCAGCGCACGGGCATGTCGAGACGCTCGAACACCACCATAAAGACGCCGACCCGGCCCCAGGGATGACTCGTGAAGGCCGTGACTCGGGCCGGCAGATGCGGCACGTCGTCCGGCATCGGTCGCATGGCATAGCTCTCCATCTCCCGCCCCCAGTCCTCCAGGGGTCTTTCCGGATGGTCGGAGAGCGGCGAGACAATCCATTCGTAGACCGGCATCCGAACATAAGGGACGCGCTCGAGGATCGCCTCGGCCAGTTCCCGGTCGTTGAGCCACGGTGCCTGCGCGTCGGGATTTTCACCAAACCCCGTCTCATGAGTGAACGCCTTGAGCCGGCCTCGTGTGAGCAGGAGTGCAGCCAGACGCGCCTCCCGCCGCGTCGGCGGCGGAGGATAGTCGGGAGGCAGCACAACGGCTGAGAACGACATGACGGCTCCTATTAAGGACTGGTGCTTTGGCGAAACGGGGGGGGCTCGGCCGCCACGGGCAATGAGGCTGACATCATATCTCCGTCAGCGAACCAATCTAGGTTAGGAGACTCCCGGACTATCGAGGAATGTCCAGTCCCTGTGTCGGGGACTGGTCAACTTCCTAGCGCTCATTGTTCAGGCTCGTAGCCCGAGGTGTTCAACATCGTCGTCCCGGGTGGTCAACTACACCGTTCCGGGTGGTCAACTTCAATAAGCGAATGCAATACTGATCAAGAGGCATTCGATCTATTCCTTGAGGAAGTTAACTCGGAAGGTATAGAAGCAATGATTGGTCCCGAGCCAGGATCATCGATTCATTGATACGGCATAAAATGGGGGCTGGTTATAGAACAGCCTGCGCGCCTGAGTTTTGTGTTCAGCGGCCATTCAAATGACTGCATTTTAGAGAGCTGAAAGGGCGGCCGTTGGTCGGCGGTCGGCGGTCGGCGGTCGGCGGTCGGCGGTCGGCGGTCGGCGGTCGGCAGCCCGCGTACCCCCTGATGCCGAAAGGCGGCCGTACGTAAAAGGTACTCACACAGCCGCAACACTCCGGCTAGATTTCAGTCTGCTCCGAAATCTCTAGCGCATCGTCTACCTCGATGCCTAGGTAGCGAACGGTGCTTTCCAGCTTGGAATGACCAAGTAGCAACTGAACTGCCCTAAGATTCTTCGTCCGCTTGTAGGTCAAGGTTGCCTTCGTTCTTCGCATGGAATGCATCCCGTAGGCAGATGAATCAAGGCCGGCAGCTTCGGCCCAGTGATGCACTATCCGCGCATATTGGCGTGTCGAGACATGAGGCGATGTAGCCACCCTGCTCGGGAATAGGAACTGATCGCTTCGCAGATGTGACTTCTCCAACCAGGCCGACACTGCTGTCCTCGTCGGTTCTGTCAGCTCGAACTGTACTGGCCGCTGCGTTTTCCGCTGGATTACCATGGCGCGAGATAGCACTCGGTTTCCGTGGGTTATGTCACGCACCCGCAGGCTGACGAGATCGCAGCCCCTTAGCTTACTGTCGATGGCCAGGTTGAACATGGCAAGGTCGCGGACCGCATGGGCATTCTGGAGGTAGATGCGGATGGCTCAGATGTCCTTGGGCTTGAGCGGTGGCTTCTGGCCGACGAGCTTTCCCTTGTTCCAGGCTTCGCGTTTGCTGATGATTTCCATCTTTGACTCCTTGGCTGTTGATCGGAGTCATATGTTCGGTCTGTGGGGAAATGGCTGCTGTGGGGCGGGATGGCCTACACGGGCTGTCGGCCACAAGCGGTCTTTCAGAGCAAACTCTGATTCGTCAATTGAATGACCGCCAGGCACCTGAAAGATGCCAGATTCCGCTAATCGTTTGCTTCTTGTGGTTTTTCTGAAGTTTTATCGCCTTTGAATCGATTCCTGTACACCCCGGGAGTAATTCCGATTCTTTCCCTAAACAGTCGCGTGAATGAACTGCTATCCGCATACCCTACATAAGCACATATCTGTTCGATACTGAATTTTCCCGTCTCAAGCAATGCACGAGCACTGTCAATCCTCATGTTTTGCAAGTAGGCCAGAGGTGTGACGTCGAGTGCTAACTGGAATCGCCGAGTCAGGGTACGTTTTGTAATAGCAAGGTGATCGGCCAAATCCGCCATCTGTACGTCAGTTCCCATTCGCTTGTGCAACCACTCTTGTGCGCGGTGAATCAGCGCATCGTTGTGGGTTCGCTCTGTCATTAGTGGCAATAGCGGGGTCTGCGTACTTTGCGTCACGTCAATGAGCATGCTGCGTGCGCATTGGGTTGCAATCGCAGCGCCTGAGAAATGCGATAACACCCTTATCGTTTGAGTCCAAAATGCCGCATGTGCGCCAGCACAGATCAAACGATCTTCTTCTGTCACCAAGGGGTGCATTTCAAGATTGACCTTGGGAAACCGGTTTCTGAATTGCCGCTCAAGCCACCAAGTTGTAGTAGCACGTTTGTCGTTCAGCAATCCAGTGGAGGCCAACACAAAGGTACCGGTACAGTTTGCTGCTAAATAGGTTCCTTCCCCCCATTGGTCGCGAAGCCATTGATACAGCGGCTCAGATTTTTTCAGAAACTTTGAGAGGGCTTCCTTGTTGGTGTAATGGAAACTGGGAATGAAAATCACATCGTAAATTTTGCGGGATGAAATGGTGTTCGTTGCCAAACAAAGTGAGTTGCTTGCTTGAATCATCCCGCCGGAAGGTGACATAAAGTCCCACGTATAAAGATGCTCAGAAGCATCCGTTTTTTTCAAGTGAGCATTGGCAACCTGCATCAGATCGGCAAACCCGCCAACAACTGAATCGCCCCGGGTTCCATGGAGGCTGGTTGGTTTAAGTCAGGCCACGATGGCGGCCTGACAGGCGAGTTGCCTATAGTAGTTTGCCTCAGCTTCTGCCGGCGGGATATAGCCAATAGGTTCAAGTAGTCTGTGGTGGTTAAACCACGACACCCATTCCAGGGTTGCCAGTTCCACGGATTCCTTGGTTTTCCAGGGCGCCCGCCGGTGGATCATCTCGGCCTTGTACAAACCATTAATCGTCTCGGCCAAGGCGTTGTCGTAGCTGTCGCCCTTGCTGCCGACTGAAGGCTCAATCCCGGCTTCGGCCAGTCGCTCGCTGTAGCGGATCGAGACGTACTGCGAGCCTCTGTCCGAGTGGTGGATCAAGGTTTCCTCGGGACTCGGCTGGCGGGCATACAGCGCCTGTTCCAGCGCATCGAGCACGAAGTCCGTATGCATGGAACTGCTGACGCGCCAGCCAACTATTCGTCGAGCAAAAACGTCGATAACGAAGGCGACATACAGCCAGCCTTGCCAGGTCGAGACATAGGTGAAGTCCGAGACCCACAACTGATTGGGACGTTCAGCCTTGAACTGCCGATTGACCCGATCCAGTGGGCAAGGCGCTTTGCTGTCGCTGATTGTGGTGCGCACCACCTTGCCGCGCATGACACCGCGCAAACCTTGACGCCGCATGAGTCGCTCGACCGTACAGCGGGCCACCACGACGCCCTCGCGGTTCAGTTGCCGCCAGACCTTGTCGGCACCATAGACCCGCAGGTTGGCCTGCCAGACGCGCTCGATCTCGGGCACCAAGACCTCGTCACGCCGCACTCTCTGGCTGCGCTGTTCAGGATTGCGTCGCAGGGCAACATGACGCCGGTAGCCAGACGGGGCAATCTGCAATTGCCTGCAGATCGGCTCGACCCCGAAGGCATCACGATGCTCGTCGACGAAAGACCTCAAGACTTGAATCGGCGGTCGAGCTCCGCCTGGGCGAAAAATGCGCTGGCAAGCTTGAGTATCTCGTTGGCTTTGCGCAGCTCCTTGACCTCACGCTCCAGTTCCTTGACGCGCTTTTGGTCTGCAGTGCTCGGCCCTTCGCGCTGGCCGCTATCTCGTTCGTGCTGACGTACCCAGGTCAATAGCGTCTGCGGCGTGCAACCGATCTTGGCGGCGATGGATTCAACGGCTGACCACTGCGACGGATGATCGGCACGGCTTTCGGCAACCATGCGCACGGCGCGCTCACGGACTTCGGGGGAGAACTTAACTGACTTCTTCATGGCTCTATCTTCTCAAGAGTTAGAGCCTCCACCAAATCCGGGGCGATTCACAAGCGGTGGATCACCAATTCCCCTGTTGCGCATTACATGTTTGTCCTCTGCAAGCTTGATCGGTCAATGACGATGCTTCTGGTCGATATGAAGGCAGACGGAGTAAGTGTTGGTAAGCCGGACAAAAAGATGGGGAACCATTCCCAGTTGACGGCCGATGTCTATTTTGAAAATGTGTTCATCCCAAGCGAGCAGTTGGTTGGCGATGAGGGTAAGGGCTTAAAGGCAGCTTTGACTTCATTGACTCTTGGGCGCGTCGGCATTGGCGCTTGCGGAGTCGGTATGGCTCAGGCGGCGTTTGACTTTGCCGTTGATTACATGCAAAACCGCAGTGTATTCGGCAAGCCGCTTTCCAATTATCAGTACTGGCAATTCCGCTTTGCAGACTATGCAACTCAGCTTGAGAACGCCAGAAATCTATATGTCAAAGCTGCTATTACGCAAGATAAGAAGCGTCCCTCGGTTGCCAACCAATGTGCCATGGCGAAATTGATTGGCAGTGCATTAGCAGGAGATGTCGCGCGTGATGCGATTCAGGTCTGTGGCGGGTATGGCTTTGTCAAAGAGTTGGCCGCTACAGGGCAGCAGTTCCCCCTTGAGGCAATTTATCGGGACTCTAAGATTGGTGAAATTTATGAGGGTGCGAACGAGATTCAGCGCCTTCTGATCGCACGCTCGATCTTTGGCAAGGATGCAGTGGGTTGATTCGAGGTAATTAGATCGGATTGATTAGCCATTGGGCGGCGGTCTCCGGTTGGACTGCAGTATTTATCTTTGTGGCTGCTTTGCATCATAAACAAGCCACAGATTGAATCTAAATAGAATGCCGGCAATGGGTCGAATGTGTGAGTTCTCTGGCGTCGGAAGCTGACGTTAGAGTCCCGCAAGCACAGAAGGGCGGCTTACCGACCTACTGCCGCCCGACACCGAACGGACGGCCCAAGGGCCTGATTGGCCGAGGTGCTGCCTGTTGTTGCTGTCACAAGGCCGGAGCTCGGTCAAAGCCGACCCTGCCCCTCTGGCCTGAATCAATCAGACAGCGAAGTGCTGACCACCTGCCGTTGAGCAATCCAAAGCCGTCGACTACTTGCGAAATCACCTCAAAGATTCGACTGGCGATTATGCAGTAACCTCAAGCTGCGTTGCAGTAAGGTATGGAATGCTGGAGACTCCGTTACTGGTGATCAGCCTGTCCGACAACGCACTCAACTAGCCCGGATTGCGTAATCACGCAATCCGGCATGATGCGCATTCAAGAACATCCTCACCGACCTGCCTAGCTCCAGAGCCGCGCTTGGGATCTGCCGGCACCCTGTCAGGGCAACTAAAGAGTTTAAGTTTTTGGTGAAGTTAAGGTAGTGGGGGCTTTACACATCACTAGTCCCGCGCAGGCTTATCGACAAGTCCGTGCCCAGCACTGTAGATATTCGATGAAGAATCAGAATCGAAGGATTGGCGATCCCTCGTTCCAACTGGGAGACATAGGTCCGATCCACCTCTGCCTGCAAAGCCAAGGCTTCCTGAGATAACCCAAGCCGTCGACGAGTCTGTTTGATCTCGTTGGCAAGTTCAGCGCGAAGGTCATCAAAGGATTTGGCCACCAACAAACAGTGCCGGTGGTGAGACTATCAATCCACGGAATATAATCTACATTTTTCACCTGTAGATTTACTTCTCATGTTCCAAACTCATCGCTCGGCAATCTTTCCCGTACAGTACGATCCCAACGTCAGCCTTTGGAATTGGGTAGAGCTCGGGGTCGATGCACCTTTCTTCATGCTGGAGATCGCATCCCAAACGGAGGATGGTGACTTTGTCACCCACAGAATGACATCCAACATCAACGTGCTACGTGATCACGCGGGCACTTCCGATGCTGGTGTTTTGAAACGTGTTTTCCTGCTTTCACCGGGCGATGTGAATGGCTCGGATGCCTTTCAGCTGGACGCCCTAGACAGCGTTTGTTCGTCGCCGAATAATTCGATAAATATGCTCTTCAAGCTGACCGATGGACGGACGCTCCATTTCAGTTTGGGGGAAGACCAGCTTGATGAGTCCCACTACACCGTCCAGGTATTCAAACGCGTGCCGGAAACAACTTAGCAGTACCGGGGACTGACCTGATCTGGCAAGGTCGCGATGACGACGGCGGTTTGCCCCGCCCGAGGTAGGCAGCGGAATGTGCTTACCCCTGTTGTCCTAAGTTCTGACCATCGCACGAGATAGCAATGATCAAGGCCATTTTGTTCGACGCATTTGGCACTCTTGCGGAGATTGCGGAGCGGCGACGTCCCTACGCCAAACTTTTGTCGCTTGCCGATGCCAAGACCCGCCCGACTCACGCCGACTACGCTGCCATCGTGATGGGGCGAGACTGGGCAATCCAGGAGACCGCCGACTGGCTAGGTGTTACGCAAACTCAAGCTCAGGAAGCTGGAGTTTTCGAGGGCCTTGTAACAGAACTCATGAGCATGCGTCTCTTCCCGGAGGCAGCAGAGACGCTTGCTCAACTGCGTGCGAACGGTTTCACTCTCGGGATCTGCAGCAATCTGGCTCAGCCCTATTCAGCCCCACTACGCGCCTTACTCCCCTTTGAAATGGATGCGTACGTATGGAGCTTTGAAGTGGGGGCTATCAAGCCTAGCCCCATCATTTTCCAGGCCGCTTGCGAGGCCTTGCAAGTGAAGCCGGACGAGATATTGATGATCGGTGACACGTATGAAGCAGATTGTCTCGGCCCTCGGATGCATGAAATGCAGGCGTTACACCTTGCCCGCACGGGATGCAGTCCGGATAGCATTTTCTTGAAGTCACTTTCGGGCCTTCACATGATCTGTGCCCCTGAAGGAGGGCATGACTGATGTACATCAGACGAGATGCCATGGGAATGCAAGGGGCTGGAGCGGACGATAGTTTCCGAACCATGTAGCCTCCGCATGAGGCCAGAGCGCGCCACCGTGTGCGACTGCGACAGTAGAATGGTGATATCTCAGCAGCGGAGACAACCGTGGAAGCAGCCATTGTGATGCAAGCGAAAAGCCTCTATCTGGCGTCGCCGGCGGAGCGCGTGAGGCTCATCCGCAAGCGAATCCCTGCGTCCCACCTCAAGGAACTCGCAGACAGTATGCATATTTTGCAGGGACGCTTACTGAGCATACTCAACCTGCCTAGTGCATCAGTCCGACGCAAGAGCCGTCAAGGCGCAATGCTCACTACCGAGCAAGCTGAGCGTGTAGTCGGTCTGGAGTGCCTGATCGGCCAGGTCGCGGTTATGGTGGAGGAATCAGGCGACACGATCGGTTTCGATGCAGCCCAATGGGTGGGAGAGTGGCTTACTCAGCCTGTCCCCGCCCTTGGGGGAGCGACTCCCGCTGATTTCGTGGAGACGATGACTGGACAAAAGCTGCTCTCCGGGTTCCTGGGGTTTGGGGTGCAGTGG
>NZ_SDKK01000002.1:310406-355761 GCF_008107625.1 Zoogloea oleivorans | reverse complement strand
TTTGCATCGGCCTGCTAGCTGGCGGTAAAAAATTATCGGACGGGACTTGGAAGTCGACAGACGGGCGTTTCGTCTATTCACTAGTAGCCAATGCTGCCGGACAAAAAGACCTGAACGTAATGGCCGACAGTGGTGTGCTGCGCGTTCGCAATTATATTAGCGGGCAGCTGGGGATTGTCCTCGATGCCGTCGAAGGGCAGAAGGCTGCAGGAGCCGGTACGAATGAGAACGACCGACTCATTAACACACAAGGGTCGGGTCTCGTCCAGGCTGCTGGCTTGGCCGGGAATGATCTCCTGGTTGGTGCTGCTGATTCGACAGGCGAATGGTTCGACGGTGGGCCCGGCCGGGATATGTTGATTGGGCGCATGGGCAATGACACTCTCTCCGGGGGCGCGGATGCTGATCTGATCATCGGAGGGAATGGATCAGACGTCATTGACGGAGGGGCAGGGAACGATCTCATTCTTAATGGCACCCGATACAAGCGGGCAGGCAGCGGTTCTGTTGTTGATCACAATGCATTTACTTGGAATAAGCCGTGGTTGATTTACGCGCCCTATTGGCAGTGGGGATCTCCGACCGGGGCGACATTGAGGTTCAAAGAGGCCGGGTCGGAGCTTATTGGATGGTCGTGGGATGTCACGATGCAGACAGGTGCCCCAGACAATAATTTCGGATTCACCGAGGATACTTACCTTCCTGCGGACTCATTGGCTTTAGTCGGTTCCGACACAATTCTGGCTGGAGCCGGGGCCGATATGATAGCGGGTTCGGGGGGCGACGATCTAATCGATGGAGGCGGTGACGATGATCTTATCAGCGGCCTCGAAGGTAACGAACGGATATTGGGTGGATCCGGCAACGACCAGATTGCCGGCAATGAAGGCAAGGACTTGATTGACGGAGGAAGCGGTCTCGATACGCTGTGGGGAGGGATCGGCGCCGATAGCATTTTCGGTTCCGACGGTGCCGATCAGATTTTCGGTGATTTCGGTGTTGCCCCGGGAATTGGTGCCGACCGCTATGCGCTGTCAGGCAATGACTTTATTTCAGGTGGTGAGGGCGACGATTTATTGTCAGGTGATGGTGGTGCAGATACCGTTTTTGGCGACTCAGGGAACGATGAGATCGTCGGCGATGAGATCGGCCTTGATGTCATTTACCACGGCAATGACGAGCTCTATGGTGGAAGTGGAGGCGACACACTCTATGGTTTGGGCGGGAGCGACTCGCTTTTCGGTGGTGCTGACGACGACTTCCTGTTTGGCGACAGCAATACCGCAGAGTCAATTCCCTTGGTTGCTCAGGGAAATGACTTGCTCGATGGTGGGGATGGGAACGACCAGCTCGTTGGCGATGCGGGAAGCGATACGCTGATTGGAGGGGCTGGAAGAGATACGCTGTCTGGCGGTGATGGGGATGACGTTTACGTTTTTGAGAAGGGTGACTTCGCTGTCGATGCTTCTAAGGTGGCGGAGACGATACTTGACTCGGGTGGCGAGGACACCCTTGTCGTGCAAGGCTATCGAGCGGATGAGTTGTTTCTGTTCAAAATGGCTGATGTGCCCGGAGTAGTAGTTCTGGGGTCGCAGGGCGGAGAGGCTTTGGCGCTGCCTTTTGCGGGCAGCGGGATTGTCGAGCGGATTTTCATTCGAAATCAGGGGGATGGAGTTTCCCCTGCGAGCAAAGTGTTAGTCCAGCAGATGTCCGTATCGGCGGCCAGTGAGCCGAGCTCTGCGAAAGGTGTTAGCAATTTCTGGGTTCAGGGGTACACCGTCATTCCGAACATGGAGTTGTTTGGAAGAAGCCCGTTTGCCATGTCTTGGTATGGATATGAGAATGCCAACGATACCTTCTACGGCGGAATGGTTGATGACTATCTGTTCGGCAACTCCGGGAATGACGAGCTCTATGGCCAGGGAGGTCGGGATACCCTTCTCGGCGCTGCCGGGGATGATCTGCTTGTAGGAGGGGCGGGGAATGACTCTATGGTGGGGGGGGATGGACTCGATGTATATCGGTTTGACGCAGGATTCGGTCTGGATGTTATCGATAGTTCCATAACTAAAACTGGCTTTGAAGATGTCATTCGGTTTGGCCCAGGCATATCGATCACTGATGTGTTTTTTTACCGAAGCGGAAGCAATCTCGATATTTTTTTGGATCCCGAGAATCGGGTGACGATTTCCGGTTTTTTTCAGGGAGATACGGTTTCAGGTACTCCTTCAGGGCAAATAGAGTTTGATGACGGAGTTGGACTTGGTTATTCAGAGGTGTTGAGCAAGTTTGGCGTTGATGCTGGTGACATATTCTCGTTTGGCTCGTCTGGGAACGATCAGATTCTTATTGTTGATATCTCTGAGGGAAAACATATCACATTCGCATTTGAAGGTGATGATGTTATTGAAGGAAGCCGGGCCAAGCATGACACGCTATACGGAGGGGAAGGGGATGACACAATTTATGGTGATAGTTACCTTGAATTGTTTGATAACACAGGGGTTGAGGAGGAGCCCAGTGCAGTAGATAAATCCGATTATCTATTGGGTGATGAAGGGAATGACGAGTTGTACGGATGTGGAGGTGAGGACACGCTAGATGGTGGCGCTGGCAATGATCTTCTGTGGGGCGGAAAGGGCAATGATAAATATGTCATCAATGTGAGAGGTGGTTCGGACACCATAGATAACTGGGGCCGGATCGCGACGGATACCTCTACGGATGTGCTGGATTTCGGTGATGAAATCAAGGCGGAGGATATTGTTCTTATCAGATTGGGCGATGATCTTAAGGTCGTTGATCGGGATGCTAGATTCGAAGTCGTCATTTCAAATGCGTTTTTTGGGGGCGCAAGCCTCAATTCCAATCGGTGCGTCGATGAGTTCCACTTTGGGGGGGGTGTGGCCGGAGGGGGCATCGTGTGGACTCTACCTCAGCTGAATTCAAAGGTGACCTATAGTACCCCTGACGATGATGTAATCATCCTGTCAAAAGGTTTTTGGGCGGTGAATGCGGGTTCTGGTGATGACGTGGTATGGGGTTCGGTGAACGCGGACACCATATACGGGGATGCTGGAAATGACAGTTTGCATGGAGAGTATGGGGCTGACAGCCTCGTCGGCGGAAGTGGAAATGATGTCTACTGGGTAAGTAATCCGGGAGCAGAGCGGGGGGCTTTCTGGGATAAATATTACGAAGACACTGTTGTCGAAAATCCAGATGAGGGGATTGATACATTAATTCCAAATACATACAGTGCGGAGCTTCCGGAAAATGTGGAAAACCTGATCGTTTACCAAATTCGGCAGGATAGCTTCACATATACGAATGAAGTGGGTTCTGCGCACTGGTTTGTCGGAAATTCGAAAGACAATCTAATCGACGTTTCCGCAGTGGCTAGAGTGGCGACGGCGATGCAAATCGCTTTGAACGGAAAGGGTGGAGCTGACACGCTTGTCGGTGGCGATCATAACGAAGTCTATTATGTTCATAGTAACCTTGATGTTGTCCTTGAGAAGGGTGTTGGCGTCGATGGTCGTCAATTGTCGGTCGATGCTGTGGAGTCCGAGGTCGGTATTGTCTTGCCGGAAAACGTTGAGAACCTCACCCTTAGAACAGATCGTACGCGTGGAGTCGGAAATTCACTCAATAATCTCCTTATGGGTCGAGGTGAGTGCACGCTTGAGGGGCTTTCCGGAGACGATACATATTACATTCCCGCGTCTGGGATGGTTCTGGAGGGGGAGGGCGAAGGGTTTGATGTCGTTAATTTAATCCGTGAGCCTGATTGCTACTCAGATTCAAATGCATATGCTTTATATAACCTCTCTGACTTTCGGAATGTTGAGGTGTTGAGCGTTGATGTCGGTGATAGCCCTTGCTTGATAGGCACTGACAGAAATGATCGCCTATCCGGAAAGGGTTGGGGGGTAACTGTTGTGGGTGGGGCGGGGGATGACAGAATCTTTGGCGAGAGCACCATTGGCAGCATGCTTGACGGAGGAGATGGGAACGACTATTTGGAAAGTAGCCATAGCGCCATTTTCTCTGGCTGGTCAAGGCCTTCTGGGGTGGTTCTTGGTGGACGTGGCGAAGATAAAATTGTGGTCATCGGCACGGACGATACTGTGGATGGTGGCGAGGGGAACGATCTCATCACGCTGGACGGGGTAGCCCCCACGGTGCGTTTCGGTATGGGCTCTGGGTATGATCGTATCGTGTCGTCCGGGACGTGGCTTCGTATTGAATTGGGCGCCAATATCCGGGTGGGGGATTTCAGTTTGTCGCGTGTCGACGGGCAGATAATTCTTGTCTTGACTGACGGAAGTCGGCTAGACATTCTTGGGGCTGTCCCATCGATTCGGTTTGGTACGGGGGTTATTTGGGAGTCAAGGGCAGTTGAGGTCATATTGGCGGGTGGTGTGTTTCTTGAGGGAGGTTTGGGGGGCGATATTCTTAACGGGGAAGAGGGGGCGGACTCTCTTTGGGGAAACGACGGCGACGACTCTCTCTTCGGGTATGACGGAATGGACTCGTTGATCGGAGATTTGGGTAATGACGTAATATGGGGGGGAGAGGGCGATGACTTTTTGGAGGGAGGTGCGGGAGCTGACTTTCTTGGCGGGGGTCAAGGCAATGACCTTCTAGGGAACCCCTGATCAATTGACGTTTTGAGCACAACCACCCAAGCCAGCGATTTTGAGCCGACTTCGATGATCACCTTTTCCGCCCTTGCTGCCGCATTTCGAGGCCATTTCGGCCTTGATCACCCGTTTGCGGGTGCAGCGGGCGGATTGCTCGCGTCAATTCATCAGGGTTCCCCTTGCCAGGTAAAGATTGGTCAGTCCGATCAGCGAGAACACCTGCGCGGCGTTCTTGGCGATCCCCTTGTAGCGCACCTTCGTGTAGCCGAATTGGCGCTTGATCACCCGAAACACATGCTCGACCCGTGCGCGGATCGAGGACATTCGATGATTGAAGCGCTGGTTGGCGTCGCTCAGCGGGCGCTGTTTGCTGGCCTTGAGCGAGACGCCCCAGAACACACCGGCCTTCCGTGCGTGACGCTTCAGGTCATTGTTGACATAGCCCTTGTCGCCGAACACCGCGCGGTCGTCCTCGCGCAGCAGGTGCGGCAACTGACTGATATCGGAAGCGTTCGCCGGCGTCACCGAGACGGTATGCGCCAGCCCGGAATTGACGTCTGCGCCCACGTGGATCTTCATTCCGAAGAACCACTGGTTGCCCTTCTTCGTCTGGTGCATTTCCGGATCGCGCTGTTTTTGCTCGTTCTTCGTCGACGGAGGAGCATGGATGATCGTCGCGTCGACCATCGTGCCGCCCTTCAGAAGCAGGCCGCGATCCGCGAGCGTGTCGTTGATGATGTTCATCATCTGGGCCGTCAGGCCGTGCTTCTCGAGCAGGTGACGGAACTTGAGAATCGTCGTTTCGTCGGGCATCGCGTCGTCGGAGAGTTCCAGCCCGGCAAAGCGGCGCATCGACTCGATCTCGTACAGCGCGTCCTCCATCGCCGGGTCCGACAACGCGTACCACTGCTGCATGAAGTAGATGCGCAGCATCGTCGCCAGTGGCCTCGGCGGGCGACCTCGCCGACCCGCCTTCGGGTAATGCGGTTCGATCGCTGCCAGCAAGGCGGCCCAGGGCACGACCGCCTCCATCTCGGTGAGGAAGCGTTCCCGGCGGGTCTGTTTCTTCTTTTGCTGGAAGGCCAGGGAGGCGAAGGTGGCTTGCTTCATGGGAGTACGATGCTTTATGGCTTTAGTATTTTACCGGCTCTGAATTGATCAGAGCTTCCCTAGAGGGAGGGGAGGGGGTTGATTGCTATTTGCTAAATGCTGGATTTGGTTCTGTGTAGTGGTCTAATTTCCTCGGACACCTCGATAGGTGGATGATCCACCCGTAGAGGAGAAATTGATGAAACAGAAACGCCGGGCGTTCGATGCGAGCTTCAAGCTGCAAGTCGTCCAGATGATC
This sequence comes from Zoogloea oleivorans, assembly GCF_008107625.1. Lineage (GTDB taxonomy): Bacteria > Pseudomonadota > Gammaproteobacteria > Burkholderiales > Rhodocyclaceae > Zoogloea > Zoogloea oleivorans. Next base: position 349,767 of record NZ_SDKK01000002.1, on the reverse strand, counting down.
TGGGACCAAGGCCTGAGCGTCGGTCAAGTGTGCCGCGACATGGGTCTGGGAGAGACCGCGGTGCGCCGCTGGCTGGCGCAACTCGATGCGGAGCAAAGCGGACAGGCAGGCATCGGCAAGCCACTGACGGCCGAACAGCAACGCATTCGCCAGCTCGAGGCGGAGAATCGGCAGCTTCGCCAGGACAATGACCTGCTGAAAAAAGCGTCGGCCTTCTTTGCCCGCGAACTGAAATGACCTACCGGTGCATCGCTCAGTTGCAAGAGAAGGCCGACAACACCGCATTGCTGTGCCGGTTGCTGGGCGTGAGTCGTTCGGGCTTCTACGCCGCCTGCTCACGCAGGGGTGAGCCCGCCAGGGTTTGCCCAACGAGCACCCACCTGCGCGCCGCCTTTGCCGCCTCCGGGCGCTGCTACGGCAGCCGGCGCCTGCGGGCCGTCCTGCATGCCCAGGGGCTTCGCGTGGGGCGATACCGAATACGAACCCTCATGCGTATCAATGGGCTGCGTCCGGTGTGGCGGCGCAAGTTCATTCACACGACCGATAGCCGCCACGGCTTGCCCATTGCCGACAATGTTCTGAACCGGCACTTCACTCCGGCCACTGCCAATGCAGCCTGGGTCTCGGACATCACCTACATCCGCACGCGCAGTGGCTGGCTGTACCTGGCGGCGGTGCTGGATCTGTACTCGCGCAAGATTGTCGGCTGGGCCATGGCGCCGAACATGCCTGCCGAACTGGTGTGCTCGGCCTTGCAGATGGCCATTACGCAGCGCCAACCGCCGGCGGGCCTGATCGTGCATTCCGACCGTGGCAGTCAGTACGCCAGCGAAGCCCACCGTGCCTTGCTGAGCCGTCATGGCTTGACGGGCAGCATGAGTCGCAAAGGCAATTGCTGGGACAACGCCGTCATGGAGCGCTTCTTCCTGAATCTGAAGAGGGAGCGGGTCTGGCAAAACGACTACGCCAACCACGCCGAGGCGTGCCGTGACATTACCGATTACATCGTCGGGTTCTACAACAACGTCCGTCTGCACTCGACGCTGGGCTACCTGCCGCCCACAGCCTATGAACGGAAAACCGCAGTACAGCACCCTATCGAGGTGTCCGGTATTACTTGACCACTACACTGACACCATAAGGTTTTATTGGAGTGAAGAGGGGGGGCTGGCCGATAAAATTCTATTTAAAAATGTAAGAAGCAGCTCAGAGTTGATTTTTTCCAGACTTGATGCTGACTCTCTTGTTGTTTCGGTGGTCGGGACCTCAGATTCCATTTTGGTTAGAGATTTTTTTCATTTTTATTCCTTCGGCGGTGCATATTCTGAATGTGCCGATGTAAATATTTCATATGTCGATGAAGGTGGGGTGGAGAGAAGGGTTTCAGGTAATATTATTAGGGAGGCGCTCTTGGCCCCGACAAGTGGTGGCGACCTTATAATAGGTCTTAATGGTAGCAACGATCGTATCGTCGGCCTTGGCGGTGACGATACCCTGATAGCTATTGGGGGGGAGGATACTCTTGTTGGTGGGGCAGGCTCTGATGTCTACGGGGTGTTTCTGGATTATTATCACTATAGATGTGTTGTAATCGATAATTTTGATGCGGCTGCTAAAGATGAGGATTTTGATGTAATAAATGGCGAGTCTGACATGTATGCTGATGCTGTTGGTGTGGTTCGAGTGAATGACGATCTTTGTTTGAGCTTTGCTCGGGTAGAAGATAATAAGAGGGCGGTTTCAACTCTGAAGTGCAACACCGGGTTGAAAGTTCATGATTTCCCTCGCAAAGACCTCTGCTGGGGTTTCAAAGTCGAGGCATTTGCGCGGGCGGTTGTTTAATTGTCGGGCAATTGCGTTGAGGTAGCCTTGGGAGATCGGCGCCAAATCCAGGCCCTTGGGAAGATACTCGCGGATCAAGCCGTTGGTATTCTCGTTGGTCGGCCGCTGCCAGGGGCTGTGCGGGTCGGCGAAATAGACGTCGATCTTGACCCGCTTGGCGAGAATCTCGTGGCGGGCCATCTCCCTGCCCTGATCGTAAGTCAGCGACTTTTTCATGGCGAGCGGGACATGGCGGAACTTGCGCGTGAAGCCTTCCAGCGTGGCCTCGGCCGAGCCGTCACGCAGCTTGACCAGCATCAGGTAGCGGCTCTTGCGCTCGACCAGGGTGCCCACCGAACTGCGGTTGCCCGGCCCCTTGATGTGATCGCCTTCCCAGTGCCCGGCCACGAGGCGGGCCGCCACCTCAATCGGGCGCTGGTGAATGGAGGTCATGTTCGGCAGCGTGCCGCGCCGGTCCTGGCCCCGTGCGCGAGGCATGCGTGCCTTGTGGGAGAAACGCAGCTGGGCGATGAGTTCGTTGCGCAGCTCGCCCCGTGGCACGGCGTAGATGGCGCAGTAGATCGTTTCGTGCGAGACGTGCAGAGCAGGATCATCAGGGTTCATCCGGCGCAGTCTGCCCGCAACCTGCTCCGGCGACCAGCCCTCGGCCATCAGCGCGCGAACCCGGTTGAGCAGCACAGAACCGCTCTTCAGCTTGATCGTTCCGCGCCGCCTGCGCGCCAGCGTCGCGCGCTCGGCACGGGCGGCATCGTAGCTCTTGCCCACCGTGTTCCGCGCCACTTCGCGCGACACTGCGGAGGTCGGCCGATTGAGTCTTCGGGCAATTGCCCGAAGACTCAATCCCTCATTGCTGCACCGATGAATCTGATTACGTTCGTCCATCGACAACTGGCTGTAGTGAGTTCCCATGCATACACCCTACCAAATCGGGGTGTTGCACTTCAGTCTAGAGCGCGCCGAGTATTAATTCATTGAATGTCTTTGTGCGTGGCTATTTCTATTTAGATGGCACCACAAGCAGGACAGTGGAGAGGATTAATTTTGATGTGCAGGGTCTGCCGGCCGGCGGTTTGGGGTATGACCAGATAAAAGCCTTGGCTTCGGTTCAGGCCGGACTGAATATTCACGGCAGCGAAAGCAATGACTTTATTACTGGATCTGCAGGTGCTGACTCCTTGGGGGGGAGTGGTGGGGATGATGTACTGATCGGTGGGACTGGCAACGACATCTACCTGGTCGACAGCACTGGGGATATCGTGACTGAAGTTGCCGCGGGCGGCACCGACACAGTCCAGGCCTCGGTCACTTACACCCTCGCTACCGAAGTCGAGAACCTGACCCTCACTGGCACGAGCGCCATCAATGGCACGGGCAACGCTCTGGCCAACGTGATCACCGGTAATGCAGCAGCGAACGTTCTCGACGGCGGCGCCGGCAATGACACGCTGTCAGGTGGGCTGGGCAACAATACCTACCTCTTTGGCAAGGGCGATGGTCAGGACTACATCAATGCCCTTGACGATGCCGCGCCCGGTAAGCTCAATGTCCTGCAGCTCAAGGCCGGTATCGTCCAGAGCGAAGTGATCCTGACCCGCTCGGGCTACGACTTGGTATTGTCTATTGCAGCCACTTCCGACAAGGTGACCGTGCAGGACTTCTTCTACCAGGACAATCCGTCCAGCAGTCGAAATCCGGTTCAGCAAGTGAAGTTTTCCGATTTGACGACTTGGAATGTGAGCACAATTGCGGCCAAAGTGGCCGCGCCACCTGCCGGAAATCAAATCCTCACGGGTACATCCGGCCCGGACACGCTCAGGGGGGGGGCTGGCAACGATACCCTCGACGGGGGGGCTGGCAATGACACGCTGATCGGTGGGGCCGGCAACGACACCTACCTGGTCGCCAACGCCGGGGACGTTGTGACCGAAGTTGCCGCGGGCGGCACCGACACGGTCCAGGCCTCGGTTACCTACACCCTCTCAGTCGACGTCGAGAACCTGATGCTCACCGGGGAGAGTGCCATCAATGGCACGGGCAACACCTTGGCTAACGTGATTACCGGCAACGTCGTGGCAAATATCCTTAGTGGTGGTGCCGGCGCCGACAGGCTGATCGGTGGCGCTGGTGCCGATAGGCTGATTGGTGGTGTCGGTGCCGACACGCTGATCGGTGGGGTCGACAACGACATCTACCTAGTCGACAACTTGGAGGATATCGTTACCGAAGTCGCTGAGGGCGGCACGGACACGGTCATGGCGTCAATCACTTACAGCCTTTCCGCCGAAGTTGAGAACCTCGCCCTCGCTTTGTTCGGTGGGAGCGCTATCAACGGCACGGGCAACGCTCTGGACAACTTGATCACCGGGAACGCCGCGGCGAACACTCTGGATGGCGGGGCTGGAGACGACATGCTCAATGGAGGCTCAGGGGATGACACCCTGATAGGAGGGATTGGGTATGACACTTGCGTTGGTGGTGTGGGCGACGATACTTTCATGCTCGTTGCCGGTGGTAGTGATCTGAGTGGTGTTGACCTGTACGACGGCGGTGTGGGAATTAATCGAGTTGTCGGCGGTTGGGGGGACGATATTCTAAAAGTGACCAATCAACTATGGAATCTGGTCAACATTCAAAGTATTGAGGACAGCGACGCTACTTTTGGTTCCAATACGATTTTGGCGACATCGGGTAACGACAGTCTGGACTTCTCTGCGATGACAATAAATAACTTCGTTATTGACGGTGATGCAGGGAATGACGTCATTGTTGGAACCGTGGGTGCTGACCAGATCCGAGGCGGGGTTGGCAACGACACCTTGAGCGGAGGAAGAGGAGACGATGGCTATCTCTTCGGCCGCGGCGCGGGGGCCGACATGATCGGGGAAGACGACACAACGGCTGGAAACACGGATGCGCTCTTGATCGATGCTGGCATCACCGTAGATCAGCTCTGGTTCCGGCGCATTGGTTCCGATTTGGAGATCAGCATCATCGGGACCACGGACAAAGCCACGATTGGAAACTGGTATTCGGGTAGTGCTTATCACGTCGAGCAGTTCAAGACCGCCGATGGCAAGATTTTGCTCGATGGTCAGGTGGACGCCCTCGTCTCTGCGATGGCGGCTTTCTCGCCGCCCACAGCCGGGCAGACTACTTTGTCCCCGGCTCTTCAAGCCACACTAAATCCCGTAATCGCTGCCAACTGGCATTGAGTCAGCTTTTGCTGACGCCCTGCAGCCCCGTTTAACGTGGTTGCGGGGCTTCTCGCGCGCAAACGAAACGCTGCCTGCAAAGACACGAGCCAATGCAACAACCTGAATCCAATACCGCCGCCAATTCCTTCCGGCTTGGCGGGGATGCGACTAATCCCCCTCCTTCCCATATCGACAGCGGCTTGGCCTGCCTCGTCATGCTGGCCCGTTTTCATGGGATCGCTGCCGATCCCGATCAGCTTGCCCATGAACATGCCGCGCAGGGACCGTTCGGGAGAACAGAGATCCTCCTCGCCGCCAAGGCGCTCGGCCTCCAGGCCAAGATCGTCAAGACGGCGATAGATCGCCTTGCAAAAACGCCTCTGCCCGCCATTGTTATCGGTACCCCTGATGGTGAAGGAGATGCGTTCTTTATATTGGCGCGTGTCGACGGTGAGCAGGCATTGATCCAGTCTCCCTCTACAGGGCGCCCTGAAACCCTGTCGCTCACGGATCTCCAATCTCGTGGGTCTGGCGAGCTGATCTTGTTCACCTCCCGGGCCTCATTAGCCGGTGAGATGAGCAAATTCGACTTCACCTGGTTTATTCCGGCCATCGTCAAGTACCGCCGCTTGTTGGGTGAAGTCCTGTTTGTCAGCTTTGTTCTGCAGTTTTTCGCGCTCGTCACCCCCTTGTTCTTCCAGGTCGTGATGGACAAAGTCCTGGTGCACCGTGGCTTCACTACCCTGGACGTGATTGCCGTCGGTCTGACGGTGGTGGTGCTCTTCGAAGTCGGCCTCACCGCTCTGCGCAGCTATGTGTTTGCCCATACCACCAGCCGCATTGACGTGGAGTTGGGCGCACGTCTTTTCCGCCATCTTCTGAATCTGCCCCTCGCCTATTTCCAGGCCCGCCGTGTTGGCGACTCTGTCGCGCGGGTGCGGGAGCTGGAGAACATTCGCGCCTTCCTGACCGGCAACGCAATCACCCTGGTGCTGGACCTTCTGTTTTCAGTGGTCTTTATAGCGGTGATGCTTTACTACAGCGGCTGGCTGACCCTGATCGTCGTGCTGTCCTTGCTCTGCTACATGATTCTCTCCTTTGGCTTCACGCCGCTGCTGCGGGCCAGGCTTCACGAGAAGTTCAATCGTGGGGCCGAGAACCAGGCCTTCCTGGTCGAGACCATCAGTGGCATCGACACGGTCAAGGCGATGGCCGTGGAGCCTCACTGGACACGGAAGTGGGACAAGCAGTTGGCTGCCTACATTTCCTCAAGCTTCCGTACCGCCAACATTTCGACCCTGGCCAACAGCGGTGTCTCCCTTGTCAGCAAGCTGGTGACGATTGCCACCATGTACGCGGGTGCCCGATTGGTGATCGATGGCCAGCTCACCGTTGGACAACTCATTGCCTTCAACATGCTGGCCGGGCAGGTCTCTCAGCCCGTGATGCGTCTCGCGCAACTGTGGACGGACTTCCAGCAGACCGGCATCTCGGTACAGCGGCTCGGGGACATCCTCAACACCCGCACGGAGATTGCTGGCAACAAGAGTCCTCTGCCACCGCTTGCCGGCCGGATAGCCCTGGATGATGTCATTTTTCGCTACCGCTCCGACGGCCCCGAAGTTCTCAAGGGCATCAAGCTGGACATTGCCCCTGGGGAAATCATCGGTATCGTCGGACGCTCCGGCTCCGGCAAGAGTACGCTGACCAAGTTGGTACAACGGCTCTACGTGCCCGAGCGCGGGCGGGTGCTGGTGGATGGCATCGATCTGGCGCTGGCCGACTCCAGTTCCCTGCGTCGCCAGATCGGCGTCGTGCTGCAAGAGAATGTACTTTTCAATCTCAGTATCCGGGAGAACATTGCCCTCGCCGACCCCGGCGCGCCGCTTGAGGCCGTCATCCAGGCGGCCAAGCTGGCCGGCGCGCACGACTTCATTCTTGAACTGCCGGAAGCCTACGACACGATGGTGGGCGAACACGGCTCGACCCTCTCGGGTGGCCAACGCCAGCGTGTGGCGATTGCCCGAGCCCTGATCAGCAATCCGCGCATTCTGATCTTCGACGAAGCGACCAGTGCGCTGGACTACGAGAGCGAACGCATTATCCAGAACAACATGAAAGCCATATGCAAGGGCCGTACCGTCATCGTCATCGCACACCGCTTGTCAGCGGTACGTGATGCCCACCGGATCATCGTGATGGATCGGGGGCAAATTGTTGAGGCGGGCACGCACAGCGAGCTCCTTCGCCACGAAGCCGGGCACTACTCCCGGCTTCACCGGTTTCAGGCGGGTTAGACCATGGGCAGTCTCAAACTACGATTTCTCGCTCTCGGCGATCTGTTTGCTCGCTACGGCCTGGTGTTTCGCCACGCCTGGGCCGCGCGAGCCCAGCTTGATCCGCCGCGGCGCCTGCCTCACGAGGCCCAGTTTCTACCTGCGGCCCTGGCGTTGCAGGAAACACCGGTTTCTCCGGTTCCACGCGTCACAATGTGGATGCTCATCGGGTTTGCCGTCCTTACCTTGGTCTGGGCCGTCTTTGGCCGGATTGATGTGGTGGCGAGTGCCCAAGGCAAGATCGTGCCCAATGATCGGATCAAGACCATTCAGCCGTTCGAGACGTCTACGGTTCGGGCGATTCACGTGAGTGATGGGCAGATCGTCAAGGCTGGCGATGTGTTGGTGGATCTGGATGCAACGTCTGCATCAGCGGATCAGGCGCGCCTTCGCAGTGATCTGGCGGTTGCGCGCCTGCAGGTCGCACGTGCCAAGGCCTTGCTCGCCGCGATCGATGGCGGTGGCTCGCTCAGGCTCGTCCACCCAGAGGGGGTCGATGACGCACTCTTCCAGCAGGGGCAACGTTTGCTCCTCGGGCAGCACGGGGAACTCCTTGCCAAACAGAACCGGATCGATGCAGACATTGCCCGCCGGGAAGCCGAGCTGCGTTCGACCCAGGAGCTCGTGAAGAAGCTTGAACAGACCGCACCCATCGCGCGCCAACGGGCGCAAGACTTCAAGAATCTTGTCGACGAGAATTTCGTGTCCCGCCATGGCTATCTGGAGCGGGAACAGGTACGGATTGAGCAAGAGGGCGATCTGGCCAACCAGCGCAGCCGGCTAAAGGAAATCGAGGCGAGCCTGCGGGAAACGAAAGGACAGCGCACCGAACTCATTGCGGAAACCCGCCGCTTGAGCCTGGACAGTATCAACGATGGTCAACAAAAGGTCGGCAGTCTGGAGCAGGAACTCGTCAAGGCTGACACCCGGGGCCGACTCATGCAATTGACTGCGCCGGTGGATGGGACGGTCCAGCAATTGGCGATTCACACCCAAGGCGGTGTTGTCACGCCTGCCCAGCCCCTCATGGTGATCGTGCCGAAGGACAACCCCCTGGAGGTGGAGGCGTTTATCGAGAACAAGGATATCGGCTTCGTCAAAGGAGGCCAGGATGCAGAGGTGAAGGTCGAGACCTTCCAGTACACCAAGTACGGCACGATCCACGCTGGCGTCACGTCTGTTTCTCACGATGCCATCAACGATGAGAAGCGCGGGCTGATTTACTCCGCGCGGGTAAAAATGGAGCGGGCCTCGATGAGCGTCGATGGGACCCAGGTTCAGCTGTCACCGGGTATGGCGGTGACGGTGGAGATCAAGACAGGAAAACGGCGGGTGATCGAATACTTCCTCAGCCCACTCCTGCAGGCCACGAGGGAGAGTTTGAGGGAGCGGTGAAGCGTTGTTGCACGTATGCTGTTGTAGGGTAGAGTCGTAGTGAGCCTCTAATATGCCTGTGTCGGCTCGCTGACGGCGACCAGCTGGTACTTCTTGCCTTTCGGCGAGGTGGTTGCCCTACCTGCCGGGCCGCCCAGTCACCCAGCCATCACCTCGCCGTAACACCTGTGCAGCATGCCGCCGCAACACTGGCTGCATGGACCGCGCCGGACTCGTTTGCCAGGAAATCGTTAGCCAGCTGAGCTCCCTTCGGGTTGCCGTGGTGACCGAAACCTATCCGCCCGAAATCAACGGGGTGGCGATGACCACTGGCCGGATGGTGGACGGTCTTGTCGCCGCCGGGCACCGGGTCGATCTGATCCGGCCGCGGCAGGCTCACGAAGGCGGCAGCATCCTTTTGCCCGACGGTAGCGAGGGCATCGAGGAGATGCTCTCTCGCGGCATTCCGTTGCCCCGCTACGCCAACCTGCAGCTCGGCCTGCCGGCCAGGAAGGTACTGCTGCGGCGCTGGTCGATTCAGCGTCCGGACGTGGTGCAGGTGGTGACCGAAGGCCCGCTGGGCTGGTCGGCCCTCACCGCCGCCCGCAAGCTCAATCTGCCGGTCATCAGCGAGTTCCACACCAACTTTCATCGCTATACCGGGCACTACGGGGTCGGCTGGCTCAAGCGCCCGATCGCCGCCTACCTGCGCAAGTTCCACAACCGCGCCAACCTGACGCTGGTGCCGACCCGCGCCCTGTGCGGGGAGCTGGCGGAGCAGGGGATTCCGCGGGTCGATGTGGTGTCTCGCGGGGTCGATACCAGGCTCTTCGATCCGGCGCGGCGCAGTGGCGCCCTGCGGCGCAGCTGGGGCCTGGAGCCGGATGATCTGGCCGTGGTGTACGTCGGGCGCATCGCTCCCGAGAAAAACCTGGCCCTGCTGGAAAAGGCCTTCGAGGCCATCCAGGCCCGTCAGCCCCGGGCCCGCCTGATCATGGTCGGTAGCGGTCCGGCGCTGGAGGCCATGCGGACGCGTCAGCCGCGCGCCATCTTCACCGGCCCGCGCACCGGCGAACTGCTCGCCGAGCACTACGCCAGCGGCGATCTGTTCCTCTTTCCGAGCCTCAGCGAAACCTACGGCAACGTGGTCGCCGAAGCCCTCGCCAGCGGCCTGCCGGTGGTGGCCTACCGGGACGCCGCAGCGCTGGAGCTGATTACCCACCAGGTGCACGGCTGGCTGGCCGAGCCCGGTGACGAAGCCGCCTTTGTGAGCGGAGCCGTGCGCCTCGCCGAATCTCCCGAATTGCGTGCCCGCCAGCGCCTTGCGGCGCGGGAGCGGGTGGCGAGCCTTGCCTGGCACGCCATCGTCGAACGTCTGGTCGCCCTCCAGCGCCAGGTCATCCTGAGCTCGCCCGTGTCCGCCCGGAGGTAACGCCATGTTCGCCCTGCCCGCCCGCCTGCAATTGCTCGACGACCGCCTGGCGGTACGTTCCAATCGCCTGTCCCGCTACCGCGGCCTGCGTGACCTGATGCGGGCGGTGAGCCGCTTGGGCGACGGGGTGGCCTGGTATTCGCTCGCCGCCTGCCTGTATGCCCTGTTTGGCACCGAGGCGCTGCCGGCCCTCAAGCAAATGGTGGTGGCCGGTGTGGTCGGGGTGGCGGTGTACAAGCTGCTCAAGCTGCACACCCTGCGCCCGCGTCCTTTCGAGGTGGTCAGCGACGTGGTGTGTGCCGGCTGTCCGCTCGACAAGTTCAGTTTTCCCTCCGGCCACACCCTGCACGCGATGAGCTTCTCGCTGATCCTGGCGCATCACTTTCCGGCCCTGGCTTTGTCGGTATTCGGCTTTGCGCTGCTGGTGGCGGTGTCCCGTCCCGTGCTGGGCCTGCACTATCCCAGCGATGTGCTGGCTGGCGCTGCCATTGGCGCGCTCGTCGCCAACGCGGCCATCGCCCTGGTGTGAACAGTGGGTCGGACTGAAGTCCGACCCACAGGGTCTACACTGGATGCATCCCCTGCATCGAGGAGATACCCATGAACAACCCGACCCGTACCGAACGGGACGCTTTCGGCCCCATCGATGTCCCTGCCAGCGCCCTGTGGGGCGCCCAGACCCAGCGTTCCCTGCATCACTTCGCGATCTCCACCGAACGCATGCCGACGGCGCTGTTGCTGGCGCTGGCCGAGGTCAAGCGCGCCTGCGCGGCAGTCAATGGCGAGCTTGGGCTGCTGCCGGGCGACACCGCGGCAGCCATCATCGCAGCGGCCGACGAAGTCCTTGGTGGTGCCCATCCGGAGGCCTTTCCCCTGTCCGTGTGGCAGACCGGCTCCGGTACCCAGACCAACATGAACATGAACGAAGTGCTCGCCAACCGCGCTTCGGAGCTGCTCGGTGGCGAGCGCGGGATGGGTCGGCGGGTGCATCCCAACGATCACGTGAACCTTGGTCAGTCGTCCAACGACATCTTTCCGACCGCCATGCATGTGGCGGCGGTGAGCAGTCTGCACGACGCGCTGCGGCCGGCCCTGCTGGCGCTGGGGGCGACCCTGGCGGCGAAGGCGGCGGAGTTTGCCGATATCGTGAAAATCGGTCGCACCCATCTGCAGGACGCCACGCCGCTGACCCTTGGGCAGGAAATGTCCGGCTGGGTGGCCCAGCTCGATCACGCCGAGCAGGCCATCGTGGCAACCCTGCCGGCGCTGGAGGCGCTGGCCGTTGGCGGCACCGCAGTGGGCACCGGGCTCAACGCGCCGCCGGGCTTTGGCGAGCGGGTGGCACAGGTGCTGGCCGATCGGAGCGGTCGGCCGTTTCGCAGTGCCCCCAACAAGTTCGCCGCGCTGGCGGGCCACGATGCGCTGGTCAGCGCCCACGGCGCCCTCAAAACCCTGGCCACGGCGCTGATGAAAATCGCCAACGACGTGCGCTGGCTGGCCTCCGGCCCGCGCTCGGGGCTGGGCGAGCTGCAGATTCCCGAGAATGAGCCGGGCAGCTCGATCATGCCCGGCAAGGTGAATCCGACCCAGTGCGAGGCGATGACGATGCTGTGTTGCCAGGTCTTCGGCAACGACGTGGCGCTGACGCTTGGCGCCGCATCGGGCAACTTCGAACTCAACGTCTTCAAGCCGCTGATCATCCACAACTTCCTGTCCAGCGTGCGCCTGCTGGCCGACGGCATGCGCAGTTTCGATGTGCACTGTGCCCGTGGCATCGAGGCCAACGTGCCGCGCATTGCCGAACTGGTGGCGCGCTCGCTGATGCTGGTCACCGCCCTCAGCCCGCACATCGGCTACGACCGCGCTTCGGAAATCGCCAAGCAGGCCCATCATCAGGGCACGTCACTGCGCGAGGCGGCGCTGGCGCTGGGCTATGTGACGGATGAGGATTTCGAGCGCTGGGTTCGCCCGGAGGATATGGTCCGGCCGTAGGGTCGGTCAGGCTTTCAGGAACAGGTCTTCGGGCAGCGGCAGGCAGGCGCGCAGCAGGCGGCGCGGGGCGCAGTCGAGTCGGGCGCGGGCGGCTAGGGGTTCGACTTCGGCCAGCCAGCCGGGCAGCTCCCCGTCGAGCAGGCGGTCGAGCTGGCCGAGGCGGCGGGCGGTGTGGCCGAGGTAGAGGTTGAAGCGGCGCTGCACGCGTTTGTCGATGAAGCGCGCGGCGTGATACAGCCCGGCGTGCACGCGGCTGGTGCGCAGCCAGCTTTCGCCGCGGGTGAGGGTGGCGAGGGCCTGGCCGACATTGTCCGGGTGGCAGTGGAAGGCCCGCGACATCAGCGGGGTGAGGGTCTCCCGCTCGCTGTGCAGCAGTTCGGCGGGGCGGGTGAACAGCTGGCCCGCCACGTGGTGGTCCATGGCCCATTCGACGGCCACGTGGGTGGCGATTTCCGATTCGAACCACAGGCGCTCGTGGGCCGGTACAAAGTGGTTGTGGGCAATGATGTCGGCCATCAGGTGGCTGGCATAGCCGAGCACGGCGGCGTGTTCGGCGTCGCTGCGGGCGGCGTCCATCAGGATGTGCAGTTGCGGCCAGCGGTGGCTGGTGGTCAGCAGGTCGGCACCGGCGCTGCGGGCGGTCAGGGCCACGTCGGGCAGACAGGCGCCGGCCATCACCAGCTTCGGGTGGCGACGGGCCAGGCGGCGCAGGGCCGGGTCGGCGAGGGGAATCGCCCACAATAAAAGCTGGGCGAAATAGACGTGGGTGTACAGGCCCCAGGCCAGGGCGTCGGTGCTGGTCAGCAGCAGCGCGGGCAGCCACAGAAGGGACCAGGCAAGTGGGCGGCGGCCAGCGTGGCGCAGGGGCTGGGTATCCATTCCGCCAATGTGCCGTGTCCCTGTGACGGGGGTGTGGTGCCCAAGTGTCAGGCCGGTGACGCTCAGGCCTTCAGAGTCGGCGTCGCAGGCCGATAGCAAGCCATGATTGACTGGTGTGAGCCCCCCACCCTTGACCCGTTCAGGGTCAGACCATGAATGCGTCAGGTCTCCCGGACCCTCTCGTGACCCGCTCTTCGCCGATGTGTGAAGAGGGGGGTGAGGTCTTGCGCCCGTGGCGCTTCATCCGGCTGTTGACCGTCGCCGTGGTGCTCAGCAATCTGGCGGCCCTGCTGCTGGGTGGCGTCAGTTTGTACGACAGCCACCAGCGGGCGGAAGAACTGGCCCGGCAGACCACCCGCAATCTGGTGCATGTGCTCGACGAGAGCATGGCGCGCAGCGGTCGGACCATCGACGTGACCCTGCGGGCGGTGGTGGACGAGCTGGAGCGGGAAGAGCGGGCCGGGCAGAGCGGCCCCGCCCGCGACGAGTTCGTCATGGCCATGCTGGCGCGCTACAAGAACTGGTTGCCGGAGGCGGAAGGCATCCGGGTTTTCGATGAGCACGGCAAGGCGCGGTGGACTTCCCGCTCTGGTCCGTCGGCGCGCATCAGCGTGGCCGATCGGGAATTCTTCAAGATATTGCAGGCCGACCCCCAGCGTGGCCTGTTCGTATCGCGTCCGGTTGTCGGGCGACTGGTGCCTGGCTGGGTGATCCCCTTTGTGCGGCGCTTCAATCACCCGGATGGCTCCTTCGCCGGCGTGGTGTCGGCGATTGTGCCCGTGGCCACCGTCACCGAAGCGTTGGCAAGGCCGCAACTGGGGCCCGGAGGCAGTGCCATCCTGCGCTACGAGGATTTAAGCCTGATTGCCCGCCATCCGCCGGTGGCCGGCCCTGCCGGCCAGGTCGGGGATAGCCAGACATCCGGGCAGTTTCACGCCCTCATGGCCGCCGGCCAGAGCAGTGTCACCTACCATGCCCCCAAAACTTCCGACGGTCCGGAGCGGATCAATTCCGTCCGCCGGGTGGCCGGGCTGCCTTTTCTGCTGGTGGTTGGCATGGCCAGTGACGATTACCTTCAGGCGTGGCGCCGCGAGCTTGTCGAAACCGTTTGCCTGCTGACGTTGTTCATGTTGATCACCGTGGGCTCGGCCATCCTGATCGGCCGTCTGTACCGTCGTCAGCAGCACTACACCGAGCGCCTGCAGGACAGCAAGACGCATCTGGAAGCGGCCCTGCTGGATCTGCGCGACCGGGACCGGGCGCTCGGGGCGGCCGAGCTGGTTGCCGGGTTGGGGGTCTATTCCATCGATCTGGTGAGCTGGGTGCCGCAGAGTTCGCCGCGCTTGCTGGAGATCTTCGGTGTTCCGGCGAATACCGTTCTGGGAGAGCGAGAGTGGTCCGAGGCACTCCATCCGGCCGACCGGGAGGCTGTCTTGGCCGACTTTGTCGGGGGTTTGCTGCAGGAGGGGCGGCCCTATGACCGGATCTGCCGCATCGTCCGTCCGAGTGGCGAAATCCGCTGGATTCATGCCCTCGGTGTGGCCGAGCGGGATGCCGCCGGCAAGCTGGTGAGCGTGCATGGCGCCGTACAGGACATTACCGAACGCCAGTGTGCCGAGGCGTCCCTGCAGGCAGCTCTCGACGAGCATGAAAAACTGGTTGCGCGGATTCCCGTCGGGGTCTTCAAGCAAAAGGTCGGGCAGGACGGCAGGATCACTTTTGTCTATGTGAGCCCGCGTTTCTGCGAACAACTGGGCGTCACCGTCCAGGCGGTGCTCGACGATGCCCGCGTGGTGCTGCGCTGTCTGCATCCCGGCGATGCGGCCGGTTTTGCGGCGCGTTGCCGGGCGGTCCTGCGTCATCCGGGACCGTTTGAATGGGAGGGCCGGGTCGTGGTGGGCGGGGCCTTGCGCTGGGTGTCGGTGCTGTCCACGCCGACGATCCTCGATGACGGGGAGTTGTTGTGGGAAGGCGTGCAGTCGGACGTGACCGACCGCAAACTGGCCGAGATCGCCCTGCGGGATAGCGAGGAACGTTATCGCTTGCTGCTCCAGCATTCGCCGGTGGGCATCCTGCACTTCAACAACGACCTGAAGGTCAGTTATTGCAACCTGCAGTTCGCCCAGATCATGAATGTGCCCCACGGCTATATGCTCAAGCTGGATTGCAGCGCGCTGAAGGACCAACGCGTCATTCCGGCCATGCGGGCAGCCCTCGAGGGGAGCTTTGGCGAGTATGAGGGCCCCTATCAGACGAGCTATGCCGGGCAGAACCTGAACATTGCGATGAACTGCGCGCCGGTGCGGGACGAGGCGGGGCGCATCGTTGGTGGCATCGCCATCCTGCAGGACATCACCGACCGGGTCATGAAGGACCGGGAGCTGGCCCGTTACCGGGACAGCCTGGAGGAACTGGTGGTGGAGCGCACTGCCGACCTGGAGGCGTCCCGCGCCGAGGCGGAGCGCCTGGCCAGGGTGAAGAGCGAGTTCCTCGCCAACATGAGCCACGAGATCCGCACGCCCCTCAACGGTGTGCTTGGTCTGGCCCATATCGGCTATCGGGAAAGCCAGGGGCGGGACAGGGCGCAGGACACTTTTGCGCGCATCGTCTCCTCGGGCCAGTTGCTGCTGGGCATCATCAACGACATTCTCGACTTCTCGAAGATCGAGGCCGGCAAGTTGCGTGTTGAGGTGATTCCGGTCGATCCAGGCAAGATCATCGGCGAAACCCTCGAACTGATGGAGGAGCGGGCCCAGGCCAAGGGGCTGGCCTTGCGCTTCCATCGCGCTTCGCCGCTGCCGCCGCGTTGCATGGCCGACCCGTTGCGCATCGGCCAGGTACTTCTCAACCTGCTCTCCAACGCCATCAAGTTCACCGAGAACGGCAGTGTGACCCTCAACGCCAGTCATGACGGCGAGCACTTGCTGTTTCAGGTGCGGGATACCGGCATCGGCATGAGTGCCGCGGAGATCGCCAAGGTCTTTGCGCCCTTCGAGCAGGCCGACAACTCCATCACCCGCAAGTTTGGCGGCACCGGGCTGGGGCTCACCATCACCCACCGCATCGTCGAGCTGATGGGGGGCACCCTGCGGGCCGAGAGCGAGCCGGGCAAGGGCAGCGTATTCGAAGTCCGTTTGCCCAGCGCGCTGGTGAGCGTGGTGAGCGTCGACGCCGGTGAGGCCTGTCTGGCCGACGTGCCGCAAGGGGCGCCGGGCGCACGTCTGGCCGGCTACAACGTACTGGTGGCCGAGGACAACGAGGTCAACCAGATGGTGCTCGAAGAGCTGCTGCTGGAGGAGGGGGCCTGCGTCACCCTGACCGGCAATGGCCAGGAAGCGGTGGACTGCCTGCGTGCCAGCGGCGCCGGGGCCTTCCATGTGGTGCTCATGGATGTGCAGATGCCGGTGATGGATGGTTATGCCGCCACCCGCGAAATCCACGTCCTGGCCCCGGCGCTGCCGGTGATCGGCCAGACTGCCCACGCCTTCGACGAGGAGCGGGCGCGCTGCTTCGCCGCCGGCATGGTGGCTCACCTGGCCAAGCCCATCGATCCGGAACGGATGGTCAGGGCCATTCTGCGCCATGGCGTCAAGCGGGCATGACCAGCCGGGTTGGCTTTTTGCGTCAGCGGATGAGTGCCGGCCCAGGGGAACCGCCGTCCTTCGGCGGTATCGAACATAGATGACAGTGCTGGGGCGTCTCTCTTTACACCAGACGGTGACCAGCTTCATTGGCGAAGGGAACGCGCATGAACAAGACATCCCATGCAAGCATTCCTCTGGCGGGGGAGGCGTCCTTTCGACGTGTTGTCGAATGGGCGCCGACGGCGATGGTCATGGTGGATCGTGAAGGGCGCATCGTCCTGATCAACGCCCAGGCCGAGCGCGTCTTCGGTTATCCCCGTGAGGAGTTGCTGGGGCAGCTTGTCGAGAAACTGATTCCGGAGCAGTTTTCCGGTCACCATCCGGCCTATCGGACGGGTTTTCTGGCCGATCCCCATCCACGCCCGATGGGCAGCGGCCGCGACCTTTACGCCCGCCACCAGGATGGCAGCGAATTTCCGGTGGAGATCGGCCTCAACCCGATCGAGACCGAGGAGGGCATCATGGTGCTGGCCTCCATCGTCGACATTACCGAGCGCCAGCGGGCCCAGCAGAAGCTGGAGCGGGCGCTGCAGGAAAAAACGGTGTTGCTCAACGAGGTGCACCACCGGGTGAAGAACAATCTGCAGGTCGTCTCGAGCCTGCTCAACCTGCAGGCCACCCACACCAGCGACACGCGTCTGCGCGCCATCCTGGCCGAGAGCCAGAACCGTGTGCGTGCCATGGCGCTGACGCACCAACTTCTCTACGAACGCAAGGACTATTCCCGCATCGATCTCGGCGAGTACCTTGAACGTCTGGCGCAGTTGCTGCTCAGCAGCTATCGTGAAGACAGCACCCACATTTCCCTGCGCCGGGCCCTGCCTGCGGCTCCTCTCTTCCTTGATCTGGAGCGGGCGATTCCCTGCGGCCTCGTGGTCACCGAACTGGTCACCAACGCCTTCAAGCATGCCTTCCCCGCCGGGCGCAAGGGGGAAGTGCGCATCGAACTGCAGGCGCTGGACGATGAACTGGAGCTGGTTGTTGCCGACAATGGTGCCGGCCTGCCCGACGCCTTCGACCTGGCGAACGTGACATCGCTGGGATTGCAGCTCGTCCCCTTGCTGGCTGACCAGCTTGGCGGTCGCTTTACCGTGGAAGGTGGGCCGGGCGCGCGTTTTTCGCTACGCTTTCCATCCGTTCCCTCGATGCGGAGATCCTCATGACTACTCCCCGACAGATCAAGCTGATGCTCGTCGAAGATGAGCGCGTCGTGGCTTTCGACCTCAAGAACCAGCTCCAGTCCCTGGGTTACCGCGTCGGTGCGATGGTGGGGAGCGGCGAGCAGGCGGTGGAATGTGTGGCCGATGTGGCGCCCGACCTGGTGTTGATGGATATCCACCTCGAAGGGGTCATGGATGGTGTCGAGGCAGCCACCACCATCCAGTCGCAACATCAGATCCCGGTCATCTACCTGACCGCCTTTGCCGAAGATGACACCCTGCGCCGGGCACTGGACAGTCGCCCTTTCGGCTATCTGGTCAAACCGTGGGACATTCGCGAACTGCACGCGTCGATCCAGATGGCGCTGGCCCGCCGCGAGGTCGAGGTGGCCGTCGAGAAGAGCGAACTGCGCCTCAAGCTGGCGATGGATGCCGCATCCCTCGGCGTCTTCGAATGGCAGCCGCAGGACGACCGCATGCATGGCGACGGCCACCTCACGGCCATGTTCGGCGACCGCCAGATGCCGCTGGATGATTCCTGGGAGCACTCCTTCCTGGCCCGTGTCCACGCCAGCGATCGCGAGCGGGTTGTGTCCGGCCTCAGCGATGCACTGTCCGGCCCGGAGGCCGTGCGCATCGAATTCCGCACTGCCCGCAACAACGGCGGTCCGCACTTTCTGGAAGCCAACGTCAAGGTGCACCAGGGGGCCAACGCCGAACGGCGGGTCGTGGGCGTGTTGCAGGATGTCACCCAGCGCCACCAGACCGAAGATCGCCTGCGCCAGTCCAGCGTCGTTTTCCATACGGCAGCCGAGGCCCTGGTGATTGTCAACGCAGAGTACCGCATCAGTGCCGTCAATGCGGCCTTTACGCGCATCACCGGTTACAGCGAGGTCGATGCCCTCGGCTTCGATACCGACGTATTGCTGCGGGTACGGCGTGACGGGGCGGGAGGCCGGGACGTCTTTGCGGCCCTCGAGGCCAGCCCGGAGGGCTACTGGCAGGGCGAGGTCTTTTGTCACCGGCGGAATGGCGAGCGTTTTCCGGCGTGGCAGAGCCTTAGCGTGGTGCGCAATGCGGGCGGAAGTGTCAGCAATTACGTGATCGCCTTTTCGGATGTCAGCGAAATGCATGTGGCCGAGGAGAAGCTCCACCATCTGGCTCACCACGATCCCCTGACCGGCCTGCCCAACCGCCTGCTCTTCGATGACCGCATCGAACAGGCCATCGAGCAGGCGCACCGGCTGCAGCAACACTTCCTGCTGCTGTTCCTCGACCTCGACAGTTTCAAGGTGGTCAACGACACCCTCGGTCACATCATGGGCGACGAACTGCTGCGCGTGGTGGCTGGGCGCTTGCGCAACGTGCTGCGTGGTACCGACACCATCGCCCGCCTGGGAGGCGATGAGTTTGTCGTGCTGGCCGGCGGCGCCAGCCCGGACTACGCTGCCGACCTGGCCCGTAAAATCCTCCATGTGCTGGGCGCGCCGGTCAGCCTGGGCAATGAAAGTGTCACGGTATCGGGCAGCATTGGCATCGCCGTCTATCCGGACAATGGGAGCGATCGTCACGAACTGATGCGTGCTGCCGACATCGCCATGTATTCGGCCAAGGCGGCCGGTCGCAACCGCTACCAGTTCTATTCGCAGGGCATGGCCGAACGCAGCAACGAGCGCCTGAGCATGGAGCAGGGCCTGCGCCGGGCCATCGAAGAGGAACAGTTGCTGGTCTATTACCAGCCCCAGGTTGATCTGGCCGATGGCCGCATCTTTGGCGTGGAGGCGCTGGTGCGCTGGAACCATCCCGAGCTGGGAATGATCCCGCCGGTGCGCTTCATCCCGATTGCCGAGGAAAGCGGTGTCATCGACAGCCTTGGCCGCTGGGTGCTGGAGCGCGCCTGCCGCGACATTCTGGGGTTGAGCGAAAGTCTCGGTCAGCAACTGGGTCTGGCGGTCAATGTATCGGCCCGCGAATTCACCCGTGAAGACTTCGTCGTTACCGTGCGCGACACGCTGGCCCGCACGGGCTTTCCACCGGCCTGTCTGGAGCTGGAAATCACCGAGAGCACGCTGCAGGTGATCGAGCAGAGCGTCGAAATCCTCGGTGCGCTGAAAGCCATCGGCATTTCGATCAGCATCGACGACTTCGGCACCGGCTACTCCTCCCTCAGCGTGCTGCGCGACCTGCCGATCGATCGCATCAAGATCGACCGCTCCTTCGTCCAGTACCTGCCCGAGAAGCCGGACGGCATCGCCATTGTCGAAGCCATCGTGGCGATCGCCACTTCCATGCACATGGAGATCATCGTCGAAGGCATCGAGCGTCCCGAACAGGCCGCGATTTTGTTCCGCCTTGGCTGCGGGGCCGGGCAGGGCTACCTGTTCAGTCGCCCCGTCCCCCATGCCGCACTGGTCCATCTGCTGACCCAGGGTTGATATGCCCGCACACCCCGCATCGCACGCGGGGGTATTGCAAAGCAGCAAAATCGATTTATAATCCGCCCCCCTTTCGCTGCTGCGCGATTTTTTGCAGCCGGCGCAGATTGCGTCCTTAGCTCAGCTGGTTAGAGCGCCACGTTGACATCGTGGAGGTCGGCGGTTCGATTCCGTCAGGACGCACCAGGAATTCCAGACAAAAACCCGTCCCTGTGGCGGGTTTTTTCGTTGGCCTCCGCTCGCCATGCCCGGGATATTTTTGCTCTGCACTCAAGTCCCCCGCCGCAAAACCCGTAAGCTCGCCTTGATGGACAAGAGCGGAGAGCGTGACATGGTGCCTGCCTCGGAGGGGGAGCAGACGTCCGGTGCGGGGGCTGTCGTTCCCACGATACTGGTCGTGGATGATTCGCGGATCAACCTGAAAGGGGTGAGCCGGATGCTGGAGGGGCATTTCCATGTGCTGACGGCCGAGTCGGGACCACTGGCCTTGCAGATCGCCGCCCAGACCCCACCGCCGGACCTGATATTGCTCGACGTGATGATGCCGGAGATGGACGGCTACGAGGTCATTCAGCGTTTGCGCAGCAGCGCTGCCACGCGGGACATTCCGGTGATCTTCGTAACGGCCCGCGTCAATGATGAGGACGAGCAGCACGGGCTGTCGCTGGGGGCCGCCGACTACATCACCAAGCCGTTGCGGCCGGCGATCCTGCTCGCGCGCATTCGCAATCACCTGAAGTTCAAGCAGGCCCAGGACGTCCTGCGCGACCATAACGCGATTCTGGAATCCCGGGTCCTGGAGCGCACCGCCACGCTCAGTGCGGTGCTCGACAGCGCCGACCAGCTCATTGCCATGATTACACCGGAAGGCGTGATCATGGCCATCAACCGCATTGGCGCCGAGCCGTTTCATTCCACGCCGGCCCGCTTGTATGGCCAGAACCTGTTCGACCTGCTGCCCCCGGAGTTCGGCATTCCGGTCAGTGACCAGATTGCCGAGGTGGCCAGCACGGGCAGGACCAGCGAAATCGATGCGGCCAGAAAAGACCGTACCTTCCACGTCACGGTTTATCCGGTGCCCGGCAATCCGCCGCGGGTGGTCGTCTATGCCAGCGACGTGACCGACCGGGTTGCCGCCGAAGTGGAATTACGCCGGGAGCGGGAGCAACTGGCCACTTCCCTGGCGCACCAGCGCGAACTCAATCGCAAGCTGGAAGACGCGCAGAACAAGTTGCTGCAATCCGAAAAAATGGCCTCCCTCGGCCAGCTTGCCGCCGGTGTGGCCCATGAGCTGAACAACCCGATCGGCTTCGTCCATTCCAACGTCAGCACCCTCGAAGGCTATCTGGGCAGCATCTTCGAAATCATTCGGGCCTACGATGAAAAAGTGACCGCTGCGTTGGCGCCCGCCGATGTGGCGGATTTGCTGGCCTTGAAGAAAGAAAAGGATTTCGACTTTCTGCAGGAAGACATCTTTCCGTTGCTCAGCGAGTCGAAGGACGGTCTTTTTCGCGTTCAGGCCATCGTCCAGAACCTGAAGGACTTCTCGCGGGTCGGCGAGACCGGATGGGGCTGGGCAGACCTCCACGCCTGCATCGACTCGACGTTGAACATCATCGCCAACGAACTCAAATACAAATGCACCGTGGTCAAGCATTACGACCCGACGCTGCCCCAGGTGCACTGCATTGCTTCCCAGCTCAACCAGGTCTTCATGAACCTGCTGGTCAATGCCGGCCATGCAATCGAAGAGAAAGGTGAAATCACCATCACCACCCGCCATTCTCCCGACGGCACCGTGCACATCAGCATTGCCGATACGGGGGTCGGCATTCCCGACGAGAACCTGGAACACCTCTTCGAGCCCTTCTTCACCACCAAGCCGATCGGCAAGGGCACCGGTCTTGGCCTGTCGATCACCTACGGCATCGTCGGCAAGCACCGGGGCACAATCGATGTGGCCAGCGTTGTCGGCAAGGGCACGACCTTCACGGTCAATCTGCCGATCGACAAGGTTGATGAGGCGACCCTGACGGCAAACGGATAAGTCGCTGCCATTCTTGTTTTTTCGCTGCGCCGGGCCTTTATTCGCCTTGTATACCGCGTGTGCGCCGACTAGGATGAAACGATTCACCGAAGTGCCAACCACCGGGGAGAGTGCCATGCAAAACGTATCAACTGGCTTCAGGTTTGTCGTGCCTGCCGTACTGTCGATGGTGGCGCAGATCGCTGCGGCGGATGTCAGCCTGACCCTCGGCGAGCAGGATTTTGCCGACGCGAGCACGCCGACCACGGGGGACTTCCTGACGGCCGGATCTGGCGAGTCATCGCCGTTCAATGGCGTCTTCAGCGGTTCCGATGTCACCGGCCCGAACTTCTCCGCCAGCTGGACGTTTTCCTATGCGCCCCAGTCCCCGGTGCTGGGGGCCAGCCTGACCCTCGGCATCTACGATCACGAATCGGCGGCGGCGGGCAACCAGGTTGCGTCCTTCAAGCTGAACGGGATTGATCTGACCATCGAGCTGAACAGCCTGTTCGAATCCCGCGGCGGGGCAAGCCGGGAGGACAACGTCTATGTACTGACGCTGCCCGGGACGACTTTCGCCTCCCTCGGGACGGGCACCGCGGCTTTTGAACTGAGCTTGCAGGGGCCGGGCCTGGGCCTCTTCGGCGAAACACCGTTCAACGGTGCCGCACTGGATTTCTCGACCCTGAACGTCATCACCCGGGATGTCACGCCGACCCCGGTACCGGAACCGGCAAGCGGCGCGCTGATGTCGATGGCGTTGCTGGGGCTGGCCGTCACGCGCTTCAGGGCACCGCGCCGCTAGCGGGCTCCGCCGTCCGGTCGTCTTGTCCGGGCGTCCATTGCATTGCCAGATAGACCGATTTGTCCTGCGTTTCGCGAAAGCCGAGTCGCCGGTACAGGTGCCGGGCAGGGTTCTCGCGTTCGACATGCAGGCGGATGGTCTGCCTGTTTGTCGTTGCTTCATCCTGCAGCCTGCGCAGCAGATTGGTGCCGATGCCCAGGCCGCGCCATTCCGGCAGGATCGTGATGTCGATGATCAGCATGTCCGGCCCGGAGCGGTCCACATACAGTCGCCCTATGGGCGCACCGTCCACTTCGACGATCGCCCACGAGGCGCCCGGAAAACTCTGCCGGTAATGCGTGGTTTGCAACTGGAATTGCTGGCGCAGGAGGGCGTCAAGCCGGGCCGCGTCGAGCGGCAGTTGCGCAAACGCGGCGGCCCGGGTCTGCGCAAAAAGCCCATGGACGAAGGGCTCGTCGCCGGCCTGTTCGGGGCGCAGACTTGCCTGAACGGCCGGGCGGCCCCCCGTCTTCATGCCGGCTAGTTGCGGCTCGGAAATATGCCCTGCAGGGCGATACAGTAATTGACCACCATGAAGGGCTGCATGTTGGTATGCGCCTGGTTGCCGCCCGCGGCACCGATCGCGCCATCGGCCATGGGCGCGTTGCCTGTGCTGTTGAAGACCACATTGCCGTTTGCATCCTGGGCCCAGAACTTCCCGGTCGGGCTGGTCTGGTTCGCCATCACGTTGCTGGCGTTGGCGCTGTGGGTGTGCCAGGGAATCTGGGCTGCCGTGAGCGTTACCGCTTCGGCGCCGCCCGGTTGGCCCTGGGTATGACTCGGTGCGACATGCATGCCGGCCCGGCCGCGCAGATCCGGCAGGGCGAAGGTGGTCTGGCCATTGCCGCCGTACATTGTCCCGAGCAGTGCAAACAGCGCCTGATTCTGGTTGATCGGCAGCAGTTGTCCGTCGCATGTCGCCCAGCCCCGGGGGGCAAAGCCGAAGCTGAACGGTCGGATCTCGCCAAGAAACGGTTCACTCATGATGTGGTCTCCTCACTGCGCCAGGCCTAGCTTCTCGGTGGGTAAATGCCCTGCAGGGCGATGCAATAGTTGAGCACCTGGTAGGGCTGCAGGTTGGTATGCGGCTGGCTGCCGCCAGCGATGCCGACGGCGCCGGGGGCCATTTGCGCCGGGCCCGTATCACCGTACTCCTTGCTGCCGCCGAGATCCTGGGCCCAGAAGTGGCCGACAGGGGCGGGCTGATTGCCGTTTCCTGCATTGGCATTGGCCGGGTGAGTGTGGGCAGGCATCTGCGTCATGCCGAGTAGCTCGGTCTCTGTGCCGCCGGTTTCACCGAGACTGCGTGGTGTCAGGTTGGGGCCCTGGCCGGCGCCCATGGCCACCGCCCCGGCGAGGTTGGGCAGCGCAAAATTGCTTCTCCCGTCGCCACCATAGGTGGTGCCGAGAATGGAGAACAGCGCGGTGTTCTGGGCTATGGGAAGCAGTTGCCCGTTGCACTGGGCCCAGCCATAGGGGGCAAAATTGAATCCGAACGAGCGGATTTCTCCAATAAACGGTTCACTCATCGACGTGGCTCCTGTCGCGTGGCGCTCAGCTTTGGGGAGGGAAGATGCCCTCGAGGGCGATGATGTAGTTGATCACCAGAAACGGTTGCAGGTTGTCATGGGGTTGTCCGCCCCCGCTGGGGCCGATGGCCGTGCCGGCCATCTGGCTGCCGGCGGTGGTGCTGTAGCCCCCGCTGTTGCCACCGGGGTCGGTCGCCCAGAAGCTGCCGACCGGGCTGGCCCTGTCGGCGCCGGCATTGGCGCAGATGGCGGTGTGGGTGTGGATTGGTAGTTGCTGGGTGTTCAGGGTGACATGCTCGCTGCCGCCTGCTTCGCCCATGCTTCGGGGTGTCAGGCCCGGACCGGCGCCCTGGTGGATGGGGATGCTGCCGGCAAGGTTGGGTAATGCGAAGGTGTTTTGCCCATCTCCGCCGTAGGTGGTGCCGATAAGCGAAAACAGCGCATCGTTTTCGGCGATGGGCATTAATTGCCCCTGGCACAGAGCCCATCCGGAGGGCGCGAAGTTGCCCGTAAAGACCCGGATCTCTCCCAGGAATGGATCTGCCATGACGTCCTCCCAAGTTGGCGCCGTGTGGGGTGACGCCTCTCCGAAGGATAGGAAACGGAATGGCAAATGTCATCCCGTCTTGTTGCACCGTGCGGTGTTTCGTTTGTCGTCGGGCGGGATTCTTGATACAAGACGGGCTCTTGCATCGGGCATCTCGTGGCGCACCTCTCTCCTGTCATTCTCTTTGTGGACGATGCCCTGATCGTCGCCGACAAGCCGGCTGGCCTGCTCTCGGTTCCCGCCCGCGGCGAGGACCGGCAGGACTGCCTGATTGCCCGGGTGCAGGCGCTGCATGACGATGCGCTGCTCGTGCATCGCCTCGACATGGCCACCTCAGGCCTGATCCTGCTGGCGCGCAGCGCCGAGATGTTGCGCCGGATGAATCTGGCCTTCGAGCAACGCATCGTTGGCAAGCGTTACGTTGCACTGGTGCATGGTCATATCGCGCAGGATGCCGGCGAGATTGACCTGCCGCTGGGCAGCGACGAGGCGAATCGTCCGCGGCAGTGCGTCGACCCGTTGCGTGGCCGGCGTGCCCTGACCCGCTACCGGGTTCTGGAACGCAGCGGCACGGGCCCCGATGCCCTCTCCCGCGTCGAACTCAAGCCGGTCACCGGCCGCTCGCACCAGTTGCGGGTGCACCTGATGTCGATCGGCCACGCGATCCTTGGCGATCCGCTGTACGCCCCGCCCGACAGCGCACAGCGTTATGCCCGCATGCATCTGCACGCCGCCGGCATTGCCTTCATTCACCCGTGCAAGCAGGTGCCGGTGAGTTTCGAGAGCGCTGTGCCGTTTTGACGGCGTTTTGCCGCTCGCTGCAAAAAAGAACTGCCACTGTATTTTTATTCAATAGTCTGCCACTATTGCGGCCCTCTGTTTTTCCCCCGGAAGTTAGCGTCGTTCCGCCATGGCTTCCAACAAAGCGCATCACGCCACCGGATGGGCGGCTGCCGTTATTGCGGCGGCTGTTGTCGCCCAGTCCGGGGTTCATGGCCCTTATTACGTATGGATTGTGCTCAGCTTTGTGGCAGGGTTGCTCGGCAGCACGGCCCCCGACTGGCTCGAAGTGGCGTGGTGGTCGAGATCGCACCGCCTGTGGATCGCCCATCGCACCCTGACTCACTGGGGCGTCGCCTGGCTTGGCTTGCTGGTCTATTCCCATGAACAATTGGGCGTGCATCCGGCGGCCGCGCTGATTTTCGGTTTTGCGACCGGTGGCCTGATGCATCTGCTGGCGGACTGGCCCAATCCGCTGGGCGTGCCGTGGCTCTACTGGCGCCATTCCCTCAACTGGTGGAAGAGCGGGCGCTGCGATCTGCTGGTCGTTGGCGCTTCGTGGATTGCCGCGTTTGTGTGTGCCGATCACGTCTGGTTCGACGGCATTCATTCCCTGTGGCTGGTGCGCGGCATGCTCGCCGTGACCCGGGAGTGGATCGCCAGGGCCTAGCCGGCCCCTGTTGGCCGTGGTGCATCGAGGCTGACGAACTCGTCGCGTTTCCAGCCTGGCCCCCAGTCGATGGCGTCCACTTCGCGGATGAAAACCTGGAGTTCGGCCGTGACGTTTGTGCGCAGGATTCGGGCGATGGCGTCCCGCTCGGCGCTGCACAGGGGGCGGCTGACCCGGCACAGGATTTCCAGCTCGCCGCCCAGGTATTGCCGGACCTGGAATTCCTGCACCGCCGCGATGCGGCCAATGTCATCGCCGAGCGCCGGCATGGGACGGCGCTCGCCCGAGGGCAGGCGCAACTGGTGGCGAGTGCGCCCCCACAGGCGGCGGATGACCGGCAGGGTGATGCCGCAATCGCAGGGCGGCCCCCATTCGGCCAGATCGCCCAATTCATAGCGGATGAGGGGCATGGCGTAACTGTGCAGGCCCGTGACCAGCACGCGTCCCGGCTGGCCCACCGGGCAGGCCTGGCCGGCCTCATCCACGATCTCCACGTGTACCGTGCCGCTCAGGATGTGCAGGTGATCGTGCTGCGGGCACTGCAGGGCCAGCCAGCCGGCCTCTTCGCAGGAGTAGCGATCCTTGATCTCGGCCCCGAATGCGGCGCGGCACAGGGCCCGGTGTGCCGGCAGAACCCGTTCGGATTGCGACAGGATCTGCCGGAGGGGCAATTGCTGCCCGCTTGCCAGGGCCAGGCGGGCCAGTTCGGCAGCGGCCAGCGGGCTGCATTTCAGGTAGCCCGGGCGGCACGCGGCGAGCCACGCCAGATGGGACGCCAGCGGATGCGTGGCCAGCCCCCGGCTGAAACCCTGGCCCCGATAGCCCAGTAGCGGGTAAATCCCGCCCCAGTCGGGAAATGCCGCGTCCTGGAGACCGATGCCGAGGACGCCCAGTGTCTGTGACGGATCGCGTCCGTGCCACTCGTTGTCGATCAGGCCCACTGCTTCATAGAGCAGGCCATGCAGTTCGCGAAGCCTCTCCACCCGAACCGGCTGACCGGTGGACCCGGAAGTGGCGGTGACCACGAAGGCCGAATCGTCCTGCCCCGGCAGGCGGGCCCGCATGGCGGCAAAATGGTTTTGCAGCTCACTCCGGCTGAGCACCGGCAAGGTGCCGAACCCGTCGAATGTCGCTGCTGCCGGGTTGAATCCGGCCGCGTCAAGACGCGCCCGCCAGAAGGGGGAACAGGCATGGGCGTGACGCAGCAGGGCAAGGATCTGATCGGCCTGGAGGGCCTGCTGCTGCGCCGGCGGAAGCTGCTCGAAGCGGCGCAGCTGGCGCGCAATGTCGAGCACCTGCGCGGCCAGCGGATGATGAACGACGGGAAAGACGGGGGAGGGCGGCAACACGGTCGTGGGCAGGAGCTGGGCCAGCACCGAGCTTAGCAGTTCCCCCCTGCTGGCGTGCCGTGCTGCTCGCCGAAGCGCGTCGGAAATACT
The DNA here is from genome assembly GCF_008107625.1 of Zoogloea oleivorans. Lineage (GTDB taxonomy): Bacteria > Pseudomonadota > Gammaproteobacteria > Burkholderiales > Rhodocyclaceae > Zoogloea > Zoogloea oleivorans. The sequence goes on along the minus strand of NZ_SDKK01000002.1, from coordinate 321,644 downwards.
CCGCAGCGGAGGTCGGTAGTATTCTTCGTGGCCTATGCACAAAGATATCCGGGAAGGCATCGCCGATTTCGCCGACCTGTTGCTCGACGCCGTGTTCCTGGTCGATGCCAACGGGTGCATCACCTATGTCAGCGCCGCTTGCGAGAGTATTTTCGGCTACACGCCGGAAGAGATGATCGGCAAGTGCATGATCGATCTCGTCGCCCCGGCAGATCGCGACAAGACCCTGCAAGAGGCCCGCGCCATCATGGCAGGCAGCCAGCGGATCGGCTTTGAGAACCGCTATCTCCGCAAGGACGGCAGTGAAGTCCATGTCATGTGGTCGGCGCGCTGGCTCGCGTCGCAGCGCATGCGTATCGGTGTTGCCCGCGACATCACCGAGCTGAAGCGGACACAGATCCTCCAGGCCGCAACTTACGCCGTGTCGGACGCCGCCCATCGTGCTTCCGACCTGGGCGCCCTGTTTCCGGAAATCCATCAGATTATCGGCAAGCTCGTCCCGGTTGCCGGGGTTGCCGTTGCGACCCGGGACAAACATACCGAGGAGATCGGTTTCCCCTACCAAATGGATACGCTGGGAAACGGGGAAGTCGTACAGGAGACACTCGCCAGTCAGTACTGCGCCAAAGTCGTCCGCAGCAAACAGCACCTCCTGGTTCGCGGTGACTTCATGTCCGGGCTGGTTGACGACGTGGCGCCCGGCACCCGTGGCGGAGTCTGTCTGGTGATGCCGCTGATTCCGCAGCAGGAGGCGGTGGGCGCATTGATTCTGAAGAGTCATGCAGGCACCTGCTTTTCGGACAAAGACATTGAGATGCTGTATTTCGTGTCGGCGCAAATTGCGGCGGCCATCGAACGCGCGCAGCTCAAGGCCGAATTGCTGCGTGCCGCCCTCTACGACGACCTGACCGGCCTGCCGAACCGGAAGCTCTTTCGTGACCGGATCAATTCCGCGCTGGCCAGATGCCTGCGCGCAAAAAGCCGCATGGCTTTGCTGTACGTCGACATCGACGACTTCAAGCGGGTCAACGATTCATTCGGGCATGCGGCGGGCGATGGGGTGCTGCAGGAGTTTGCGCGGCGTCTCACGCAGTGCGTCCGCCAGGTCGATACCGTGGCCAGGTTGGGTGGCGACGAATTTGCCGTTCTGATTGAAGAGATTCACTGCCCGGAAGATGCCCTGACCGTCGAGGCGAAGATCCGCGAGGCGCTGGTCCCGTTCTTCATCATCGGTGAGCATGCGCTGCGCACAAGCGCCAGCATCGGGATTGCGATCTACCCGGATCACGGTAATGACATTGAGCGCCTGATTGCGGTTGCCGACCAGGCAATGTATCTGCACAAGAATTCAGAAAAGTAACCGGGTTGCTAAGACGATGAAGTCCAAGATAGCCCTCTTGACGCTCATGATCATTGGCGCCGTTCTGTTGCTGGGAACCTTGCTTGGCCTCGAATTGAAGAGCGGATATCTGCGTGAAGTCGAGAACGCCGAAAAAGTCACCGCCTCCATCGCCCTCCTGCTCGAGAAGGAACTCCTGGCCTCCGTCGGAAAAATCGACCTGATCGTTCAGGAAGCGAAGTACCACCAGGAAAGCCAGCTCAATGGTACGGGCATGCCGGCGCGCGAATTGAACCCGACCCTGAAGCGCCTGCTGGCCAGGGTGCCTGGCGTTCTGAGCCTGCGCGTGGCGAATGAGGACGGCAACTATGTGTTCGACGCCAGCGGTCGGCCATCCACCGCGAACATTGCCGATCGCCAGTACTTTCGTGTTCATCGCACGGCGCCCTCGGCGAATTTGTTCGCGGAAGGCCCCATTTTCTCGCGCGTGGCCGACGTCTGGACCCTCGTCTTCAGTCGCGGTGTTTACGACAAGGAAGGCCGTTTCAGGGGCATCGTTCAAAGTTCGGTGCCGAGCGAATGGCTGACCAACACCTTTGAAAGTGTCGCGCTGGGTGGCGGGGGCGACATGGTTGCATTGCTCAGTTCGGATCTCGTGCTGGTTGCCCGCGCCCCTGCTGCGCCCGCCATGATCGGCAAGGAGCTGGCTGCCGCAGAGCTCAAGGCCCGCATCCCCAGCGCGCCGGATCATGGCACCTATACGGCCGTCAGCCAGGTCGACGGCATGAAGCGGATCTACAGCTACCGGCGCATTCAGGGCTTTCCGATCTACATTTTTTCCGGCATCAGCCATGAGCACGTTCTGACCCAGTGGCGCCGAACGGCCCTCATTTATGCGGTGGTCTCCCTTTTGCTGCTGGCCGGGGGCGTCACCCTGATCTGGAACACCTATCGCAGTGTGCAGGCATCCCAGAAACGCCAGGAGGATCGCTACAAGGAACTGCTGCGGACATCGACCGACGGGATTCACGTTCTCGACGGGGAGGGAAACCTGCGTGAGGCCAGCGACTCCTTTTACAGCATGCTGGGCCGTGATCCCGCCAGCAGCGGGACGCTGAATGTCCGTGACTGGGATGGGCACTTCGCGCCAAAAGAATTAAGCGCCATCATGAGCGAAAGCGTCCTCAAGGGCACCACCTTTGAAACGCGCGTGCGGCGTAGCGATGGCCAGGTCATCGACGTCGAAATCAGCGCCCGCGGAATCCGGATGGCGGGAGAAACGCTCCTGTACTGCTCCGCGCGGGACATCAGCGAGCGCGTGCGCAACCTGAGTGCGCTGAAGGAGCAGCAGGATCATCTGGAAGAACTGGTGGAAAAACGCACCGTCTCCCTGCTGCTTGCCAAAGAGGAAGCCGAAGCCGCCAACCGCGCAAAAAGCACCTTCCTGGCCAACATGAGCCATGAACTGCGCACCCCGATGAACGCCATCATCGGCATGACGGAACTGGCCCTGCGACGTGCGACAGACCTCAAGCAAAGCGATCAGCTGGCCAAGGTCATACAGGCTGCCCATCGCCTGCTGGGCATCATCAATGACATCCTCGACCTATCCAAGATCGAAGCCGACCGGCTGAGCCTCGATCATGTCGATTTCAAACTGAAAGACGTTCTGGCGAATGTGGCGGACATGCTCAGCGCAAAGGCCACAGACAAGGCACTGCGGCTCAACATTGACATACCGCCGGCGCTGGTCGACCTGCCCCTCACCGGCGATTCCCTGCGTCTTGAGCAGATCCTCATCAACCTTGTCGGCAACGCGATCAAATTCACCTCAAAGGGCGCCATCACGATCCGGGTGCGCGAGACCGAGGCCGGCACCGCCGACACGCTGCTGCGTTTCGAGGTCGAGGATACGGGGATCGGGATTTCCGCGGAGGACCAGCAACGCTTGTTCACCGCGTTTCAACAGGCCGATGGCTCGACAACCCGCAAATATGGCGGCACCGGTCTGGGCCTGACGATCAGCAAGCGGCTGGTCGAATTGATGCAGGGCACGATCGGCGTGCATAGCCAGCCCGGGGTGGGCAGCACTTTCTGGTTTACCGTGCGCCTGACCAAAGGCGAGGCGACCGCCCCGGCGGCCGCACAGGCCGCCACGCCGCAGGCTGAAGAAGTGCTCAAGACCCGCCATGCGGGGGCACAGATCCTGGTTGTCGAGGATGACCCGGTTAACCAGGAGGTTGCGCGGGATTTGCTCGAGGCCGTCAATCTGCGGGTGGATGTCGCCTCAGACGGCCTGGAGGGCCTGGAAATGAGCTGTCGCCAGGACTATGACCTGATCCTGATGGACATGCAGATGCCCAGAATGGACGGGCTCGAAGCGACACGGGCCATCCGCCTGATTCCCGGACGCCAGGCCACCCCCATCCTGGCCATGACGGCGAATGCCTTTGAAGAAGACCGGCGCCGCTGCCTTGAGGCCGGCATGAACGATCACATCGGCAAGCCGGTCAATCCGGACAAGCTGTTTGAATCCCTGCTGCACTGGCTGTCGCAGCCACCGCAAGCCGACGCTGAGCCGTGCGCCCTGCCTGCTCAGTCAGGCGCCTTGTAAACCAGCACCTTCAGCGAACGCTCGCTCGACACGTCGGCAAACACCGGCGGGTTGGGCACCCGCTGCTCAAAGCGCAATTGAGGCACCAAGGCCTGCATCTGGTCCTGCAGGAAGGCGACCCCCAGTTTGGGTGAATTCAGGCACAGCAACGCGTGCCCGCCGGGGGCCAGCAAGTCGGGCAGGCGGCGCAGGAGGCGGGCGTAATCCTTTTCGGCGACGAAGCTGCCCTTTTGGTAGCTGGGCGGGTCGAGGACGATTAACCCATACGGGCCGCCGCGGGTGATCTTGCCCCAGGAGGCGAAGATGTCATGGGGCAGGAAGCTGGCTCCGGCGGCGACGCCGTTGAGCTGATGGTTCTGCTTCCCGATGGCCAGCGCACCGTCGCTCATGTCCATGTTGACCACCTGCCGGGCGCCCGCCTGCAGCGCCACCACGGAGAAAGAGCAGGTGTAGGCAAACAGGTTGAGCACCTTGAGCCCGGGGCGGGCCGCCACATGCTCGCGCACCCAGCGCCGGCCCTCGGCCATGTCCAGGAAGAAGCCATGATTCAGCCCGCGCAGCAGATGCACCCGGAAGCGGGTTCCGTGTTCCGTCACCACGTGCGGCTCCGGAACGCCGCCGGCCATCAGCCGCGTATCGGCGCGGGCTTCATAGCGGTACTGGTAGACCCAGTTCAGGGGCTGTTCGGGGGTCAGTTGCTGCCAGCGTGCCGACAAGGCGGCGTGGATGGTGGCCAGCTCATCGTCGGTGGCCGGCTGAAAGCTGGTCAACACCCAGACCGGCGGAAAGACGTCCAGCGTCCAGTGTTCGCAACCGGGGTGCAGACCACCCCGCCCGTGGAACACGCGCTGGGCATCGGTGGGCATGCGCATCGTGGCGATGGCATCGAGTAAAGCTTGCATAGAGTCGTGGATGTGTTGTTGGGCACCGGCGTGCCGTCGCTGATCCGGGTGCGCAATCTGTCAGAATGAGCGCCCGGATCCGGGGACGACTATATGAGCGACAACTACTTCGACGGTCAAGCCAATCAGTATGGCAACGAGGCCAACCACATCGCGTCGAACGGTGGGACCGGGTCCGTCGATTACTGGACGGCCAAGGCCAACCAGGCCAATGCCCAAGCCATCGCCGATGGCATGCGCAACGAGAACTACGGTTTGGGCAACCCGACCCCCAGCACCCATCCCTTCGATCAGACCACGACCACCCCCGGGTACTACGGCGGGAGCGGTGGGGGTGCAGGCCTCAATGTCAAACAGCTCGGTGTCTTTGTCCTGAGCTGCGCGGCCGCCTGGTGGGCCTACAGCCTCACCACGACGGCGTTCTCTCCGGACCCGCCTTTCGAGCGCTATCCGATCTTCTACCCCAGTTACAACACGCCCAAAACGCCCGGGTCCCACATCAAGATGTCGCGCGACATGGCGGTGAGCACCGCCAGGGAGCGTTACGGTGCGCTGTTTCAGGCCGACACGCCCTACCAGAAGCTTTTTGACGGCTGCTCCCCGGTCTACAAATGCACCGAGCACAGCTACAAGGGGTTCAAGAACCTGATGCCCTACGCCAGAAATCCGCTGACCTACTGGGAGGAGGTGTGCCGTATCAGCCAGGGCAACCTGTACGGCAACCGCAACCTGCCGGTGGCGCCGAAGTGGCACCTGCGCGAGGTGCAAAAGAAGGACGGGCTGAGCACGTCCCATGTCTGCGAACTGAGCAACGCCCGTGAACTCTACGCTGCCGCCCAGGGGCGCCAGACCATCGTGACGGGCGTGGCCGGCAGCCTGGCGGCAGGCTTGGTGGGCATGGGCTTCCTCCTGTCACGGCGCCTGCGCACCGTCAGACAATGAACCCGCCCCAGGCGTGGCCTGGAGGAATGATCGGGGGAGAGGGTTTTCGAAGGCTGAGCGGCGGAATGGCGGGGTGCCGCAAGCCACAAGGCTAATGCTCTCAGGCTGGTTTTCCTTGCAGATCAAGGGGCAGGGGGCTTTATGTGGAGCGGGGCATGATGCCGACGAACTCGACGCAGCAGCGACACACCTGGCCAACAAGTAAAGAGGGAAAGTGCCAGGCCAGCCATTGGGAGGTTGACAAGTCATTTATAATTCATTGGTTGTCAACTTTGGGAGTGGCCATGATTCATGATCGCATCAGGCGAGCGCGGGTGCTCAAGGGGTACACCTTGGACGCACTTGCTCAACGCATGGGTGGCATTACCAAGCAGGCCCTCAGCAAGTTTGAAAGCGGGCAAGCTGCGCCCAACTCCACCCGCTTGCTGCAACTTGCCAAGGCACTGGAGCTAAGTCCCGAGTATTTTTTCCGGGCAAATGTGGTCGAGTTGGCTCCGCTCGAATTTCGCAAACTCGCCAAGATGCCGAAGTATCGGCAAGAGCAGGTAACCGAGCGCATCCGGGAGCATCTGGAGCGCTATATCGCCCTGGAAAACTGCTTCGAACACACCGATATCGATACTCCGGTCACCCGGCGGCAAATGATTGCCGTGACTTCGTTTGACGAGGCTGAAGCAGCGGCCAAGCAGCTTCGTGAACAGTGGCAAATCGGCGAAGATGCCATCGCCAACCTGACTGAATTACTCGAAGAACGTGGGATTAAAGTCGCGCTGCTGCATGGCCCCGATGACTTTGACGGCGCCTGCGCGGCCACTCAGGATGGCAAGCACGTCCTCATCGCCTTGAATGCGGAACGCCCTGGCGAACGCATGCGCTTTACCGCTGCCCATGAACTGGGCCACTGGGTCATGAAGTTCCCGGCCGACATGAGCGAGAAAGACGTCGAAATCTGCTGCCACCGCTTTGCCGGCGCTTTTCTGTATCCCGCCTCCTGCGTGACTGCCGATTTTGGCGGGCACCCGCGTTCACGGGTTCATCCTCGCGAACTGCTGATTGCGAAGCAGCATTACGGCCTATCCATGGCTGCTGCCTTGCGTCGCCTGAAAGATCTGGCCTTGCTCAGCGATGCCGGTTACCAGTACTGCACGATTCAGTTCAGCAAGAACGGATGGCGTAAAGAAGAGCCGGAAGCACTGCCCCCCGAGACCCCCCGGCGCTTCGAATCGCTGGTGTTCTGGGGGTTGGCCGAAGACTTCTTCAGTAAATCCAGAGCAGCCGAATTTCTACAGCAACCGCTGAGTGCCCTTGATCCGAGCCTGACTGGTCCGCTGGGGATTCAATGACCAAGGTCTATATCAGTGACACCAACATCTGGATCGATTTTCGCAATGCAGATTTGCTGGTGGAGCTGTTCCAGCTTCCCCTGACATTGTGCTGTACTGACTTCGTTTTGAATGAGCTGACCGACTTGCCGCAGGGGATGCTCATCGAACGGGGCTTGCAGGTCGAGACATTAAACGAAGGTGCTGTCGCCGAACTTTTCACGTTGATGGGCGCGCATGGTAATAGCTCGTTGGCCGATGTGTCCTGCTATTACCTGGCCCAGCAGACTGGCCACCCTCTGCTTACTGGCGATGGCAAGCTACGTAAACAAGCCAGCAAAGATGGCATTCAGGTATTTGGCGTGCTCTGGCTACTGGACCAGCTCGTCGCCCACACCCTGATTGCACCGGTACGCGCAGCAGAGGCATTGCGTGCCATGCTGCAGCATGGTGCCCGCTTGCCCCAAGTGGAATGCCATCAGCGTCTGCAACAGTGGCAGTAGAGTGAGCGTCCTTGTCGAGTTGCGCTGCCTGAACGGCAGTCAGGGGGCGGGTTCAATTTTCATCGTAGGGGAGTATGACGTCGAAAGTTGGAGTCTGTATCCATCATTTTCAGTACCCCTCCCGTACTTTTAACCACGATTTAGCGCGTCAATTAGCTTCTGGATAGCTGGTGGATGAACCGGTCGGGTTCTAAATTCAAACACTGGCTGCTCCTTTTTACCAAATATTCCCGATATTCCTCCCAGAATAAAAAATAGCGAAATTCCCAATGTGAATGGGATTAAAATTAAGCCGATTAGAATAAATAAGCACCCGGCGCCAGCCTCGTCTGCGTTGTCTCGTATCGCCTTTAACGTATCTTCGTCCGGTAGTCTGTAAAGGTCCTCATCCAGACCTAGTACATCGCAGACGAACAACTCGGATTGACCTCTGCCACTCAGGGGCATCTTCGGGTCGTTGCTGAACCTCCCGAATGCGCGTTGCTTATCAAAATGCTCAAGTAACGTCTGCTCAACATCCCAGGCGTCTTCGCAGAAAGTGAAGAAAAACTGATGGTTAATCAATTTCTCGTCGCCGCTATTTCCGTAAGCCATGCGTTCCACCAAACTGGGCTTACTCGTATACCCTAGTTTGTAGAAATCCCCCTGTGGAGTTCTAAGTTTGGCGTAATAGACATTCCCGGCAGGGTTTTTCGGTCGGAGAAACCATTTTTTGATCTTCTTGAACATCGATGGACTGTTAGAGGTAAGGGCTGACAGGAGGACGGTATTTTATCGGCCAAAGACGATAAAACGCATGGCTGAGTGCGTACCTTCTACTAAAAAATGTGCCATTCGCATCATTCTCAGGCGCGGCTTGATGCTCCTTCAACTTCCATCGTCGGGGTATATGTCCGCGAAAGTTGGAGCCCATATCGTCGAAGGCAAGTTTCCGCCGCGCGCACTGCGGCACGTGTTCGAATGGCGTGAGCTGCACCAGGCCGAACTGATGAACGATTGGGAACTGTGCCGTCAGTCCCAGATGCCGCACCCCATTCAGCCGCTGGAGTAAAGCCATGATCCTGCACATCACCGCGGCCGAATATCTGCACGACTACACGCTCGCTGTCAGCTTCAATAACGGACAGAAGGGAATTGCCGATTTGACCGATGCGCTGGGGCAAGGCGTATTCCAGTCACTCCGGGAAATCGGACTTCTTCCGCCAAGTCAGCATAGATGACGAACTGAAGACCATCGTCTGGCCCAACAGTCGGGATCTGGCCCCCTAATACGTCTACTTCCAGGGCTTCAAAGACGACCCGAAGCTCAAGCCCCAATTTGAGGCTTGGGGCTACATGGAAAATCAGCCACCTGCCCGACCACCTCGACTTTATCGCCACCGCTCCTGGTGGCATCCAGAAGCTGCGCGGGCTGATTCTGGAGCCGGCGGGGGAGTTGCTGAAGCGGATTGCCACTGAAAAAGCTCGGGTAGTGGCTGATCGATCGAACAGAAAGGACCGCCACATGTACCTGCCCAAACAGTTCGCCGAGCTGCGGCTTGAAGAACTTCATTGCATTGTTCGCGAGTATCACATCGTGATTGCCCGGATCATCAAGTCCTATGACGATGGCCGTATCCCTCATCCACTTTCGCCTGACCAGCGCCCGACTGGTCAGTCCGTCGACATCGGCGGTAAGCTTCAACCCTGAGCCGCAGCTGCCACGCGCTCACCAACCTGAACGGAATTCCTCACTGCCATGGCGGCGGTGGGTGGAAGCAGGGACGACCTTGCTGCTCATGCTTCATCGGGGACGGCCCCATGACATTAATGGAGAACCTGATGAACTGGATTGTTCTATTTGTGGCCGGACTGTTTGAGGTTGCGTGGGCCGTTGGCCTCAAATACACCGAAGGCTTCACGCGCCTGTGGCCTTCGGTGGGCACCGCGGTGGCGTTCCTCGTCAGCCTGGGGCTGCTCAGTTGGGCGATGCGGGATTTGCCCGTTGGCACTGCCTACGCGGTGTGGGTCGGCATCGGGGCCGTCGGTACGGCCGTCATCGGCATGACCTTGCTGGGCGAACCCGCATCGCTCGTGCGCGTGCTCAGCCTTGGGCTGATCGTGGCAGGGATTGTTGGCCTCAAACTGTCTTCGCCCGCATGAGAATGCTTGCTGCTGGTTGAGGGCGGTGAAAGGCGGGATGGGCGAACGCTTGTTGATGCTTGGTTTTGCCGGGATCGCGGGAAGTGTCACGCTATTTCAGGACGGGATGCCTCCCGTTTCCGGGTGATGTCGTAAGCATCTTTCTGCGGTAAGATCGGCGGCTTTTAAAGATGACATCTGCGCAATAAGATGTCATTAGTTTGCGATCTCATCAACGCCAAGGAGCCTCCTCATGACCCAGAACCTCGTTGCCATCGAATTCTCCCCCGCTGATCTCGAAGCCATCGACGGCGCCCTCGCGGTGCTCGAAGCCAAGCTCGGCATCCTCATCACGCTCTCCGCCGACGAGCGCCGCACAGCCATCAAGATGGGCGACAAATCCGAAGTCTTCTGCCGCCAGACCGAACTGGTGCTGCGCCAGAACCCCGGCATCGTGCCCGGCAATTTCGATCTCGCCGGACTCCAGCAGGACATCGTTGCCCTCGACGCCCTGCGCTCGCTCCAGCAGCGCCTGCGCACCCTCACCGACCGCACCGACGACACCGAACTGGCCCTCGGCAGCGACATCATGAGCGCCTCCTTCGACGGCTACGCCCTGGCCAAGGTCGGCGGCAAGGGCACCGCCCTGGATACCCTCCGGGACGCCATGCAGACCCGCCTCTCCCGCAAGCCGCGCACCCCCGCCAAACCGGCCGCCTGAGCACCCCGCCCCGTGGCCGGCCCTGTCCGCGGGTGTCTCGCGAGTGCTGACGGGACAGCCGGCCCCTATCCCGCCGACAGGGCCGGCCACTCGCGGAACCCCTCACGAGCAGCATTCGGACAGGGGCGGGCGGTCCGGGATATGGACCCGAGCAGTGCGGGGTATGGGCAGGGCTGTTCGGGAGGGGGAGCGGAGGGCTTCGGAGAGAGGAGGGAGTACCTCGGAGGGGCTCTCGAGCACCTTGCTGGCGGAAGGGGCGGTGTGCGCTATGGGCCTCGCAGCTTTGTGAACGTGGAGCCGGAGTAACAGGCGTGCAACGTTCCCTGTGCACGAAGCCGAAACCCGTGCCGGACTCATCGACCCCCTGCTGGGGTCTGCCGGCGGAGGCATCGTGGAGGGCGGCCGTATATGGCTGCTGATCGGCCATAGCCGTCGGTCGGCGTGTGATTACTGAACAGCCGATATACAAACAGAAAGCCGCCACTCGCGCGGTTTTTAATGACGATTCGCCCCTCTATCACAACGGGTAACCCAATCGCCGGTAGAACCCTACTGTCAGATAAAATCTGAACTTCTACATATTATGATTATGTTGTGTGGTGTTCTCGTCGCCAATTTCTCCGTTGATTTGTATCCGGGTGTTGCCGCTAGAAAAAATTAATAATAAGAAACGTCCGTTTTGATTTCCTTGCTGAACTGCTGCAACCGAATTCTGCCAGTGGTCCTTCGGTCCGTATAATAACTTCCCGACAACTCTAGGGAACCCCTGATCAA
>NZ_SDKK01000002.1:297635-309712 GCF_008107625.1 Zoogloea oleivorans | reverse complement strand
GCCTTCGGGTAATGCGGTTCGATCGCTGCCAGCAAGGCGGCCCAGGGCACGACCGCCTCCATCTCGGTGAGGAAGCGTTCCCGGCGGGTCTGTTTCTTCTTTTGCTGGAAGGCCAGGGAGGCGAAGGTGGCTTGCTTCATGGGAGTACGATGCTTTATGGCTTTAGTATTTTACCGGCTCTGAATTGATCAGAGCTTCCCTAGTCTAACGATCCCGTTAATTTCGACGCGTCGTATATCAAAGAGAGTTGAGCCTGTGTAGATATACCAATCAGGGTTTCTCGGAGTGACACGATGAACATAATACAATCTCGGCTGCCCACCTTCTGTAACAGGTGTCGACTCTAGAGTGATAGATTTTGATGTTGGCGTGTGCAAATCAATTTGTGTATGGCTCAGTGTTTGCCTAATGATTGCGCGCGCTACCAGTTTGCTTTCACCGAAGGTTATCTCACCCTCCCATGCACCATTTATATCAGGAAACAAGGAGCCATCAAACAAGCTCAGTAGGGACCATATTTTCCGAGATATAAAACTTGTGCTTACTGCGGTTATTAAAACCGCACCCACGGTGGAAGCAATTGTAAAAAGTTTGATTAGCGATGTCTCAGGCCAAAGCCAGTCGATCATTGCATAGAGCGCGATACTGAAAGCAACAGTTAAGCCGACCAGAGTCTTGAGTAAAACAGAAAAATTTATAATTCTGAACATATCAACCAATCAGGTCTTTGTAATTGTGAAGCTGTGCTTTACCTGCGCTTTTAGCCGACATCAATGCAATGTACGACTCCCGTAAGGTACATCCGACACCTACCGAGAAGGTGGCGCACCCCTCTCCTAGTGCAGATATCTCCTTAAAGATATTCGACTCTGAAACTTCTAGATACTGTGCAAATCCCGCCACACCATCCGCACCGCAGAAAATTACGGCAAACCCAATGCTATTTAGGTAGGCAGAAATTAACTGCGTTGTCTTCCCCATTAAATCATTAAGATTTGACAGCGACTTTTCATCATTATTTAGATAGAATTTGGTAATCTGCTGGCCTACATCGTCGCCATCAATAGTAAGATATATCATTTCAAGCAAACCATCTCGCTGTTAGTGATTGCCTTGCCACAGGCAGGCGTATTGGGAAAGTGATTGATCCATAGAAAGGCGTATTTCCGTGAGGTTGTCGCCGATCAGTAGTTGCCGTCATTCGCGTGTCCCTGTGTATTGGGAAAATCTAGCCGGCGACCTACGGACGCAGGGGTGCATGCTAAGCAACCGCTTTCTGGTGTAATGTCAAGTGAGTTTTTTCGAGTAAAATGAACGGGCGCTCACGAAGTTTAAACGAGTTCCGGCTCAACAGACGAAACCTTCTCAATAGGGGAAACTTTGGCTTCTAATCACGAATATGCAGTCATAGGCCATAGCCGTGCAACGGTGGGCCGCTTCCTTGGCGTTGGTGCCGGACTTGCGAGTTCGGGTATGGCCGTCATTATCGCCAGTGCGATCACCTACGCAGAGCGTTGGGGCTTCCTGCACGCGCGCGCCTATTGGACACTGCCTCTCACTGCGACTATTTTCTACACACTGGGGCATCTCGCCTTCGACAAATGGGCGTGGCGGACTTGGCTGGTGCATTTCGTCCTCGATATCCCTGATTTGCGCGGAAAGTGGGATTGTGTCGGCGAGTCTATCGATCCCGCTACTGGCGGGGTTATATATAACTGGACCGCAGAAGTAGTCATTTCCCAGAGTTGGGAGAAAATCAGAATCTACTCTGAGACAAAGCACTCCCGCTCGCGCAGCGTCGCTGCCTCTATCTTGGTCGAGGAAGGCGTTGGCTATATCTTAATGTACAGCTACCGCAACGAACCCCGACCTGGGGAGCCCGAACTCAAAGCGCACTACGGTTATGCTGAATGGCATATTTCCCAAGACGGATCCACAGCCGAGGCAACCTATTTTAACGGTGGCGGCCGCTACACCGGTGGCTGCATGAAACTAACAAGGAAGACACGTGGCAACTGATTTTGCCAGCCGTCTCGGCAGGGTTAATGCGCGCCGGAACGGCACGGGCGTCGCTGTACTCAACAAGAGTTTCTCTTTCGGTGAAGACAGCCCACTTCTGGACTCAGTAACCCAGGGCTACCTGAACAAGACCAAGTCGAAGAGCTTCCAATATGCCCTGGTATCCATGCAGGAAGTGGATGCGAAGTACACCGCCATCAGTTATAGGGAGGCTGAGCGGGTCGCAAAACAGCTTGACTCAGGGCTCTTGAGAAATGGAAAATCCGTAACTGTCGAATTGCAAGGCTCGTTACCGTTGAACGTGCATCTGCGACGAGTGAGCGATGTGGACATGCTCGTTTGGCCATTGAGTTTCTTTGTGTATGACAGTTATGGTGTGGCCGCGTCCAGTTATACGGCCAGCACAAGCAATGCCGTTTCCGAGATTAGCACATTGCGTTCTGAATCCTGCACGATACTTCGTTCGGCCTTCCCTGCCGCCAGGGTGGATGATTCTGGGGCGAAATGCATCAGGATGTCTGAAGGCTCTCTGCTCCGTGAGATTGATGTAGTTCCGTCCGTGTTATATAGGACTGAGACCTATCAGCGCTCCAATAGTGGCGACGACAGGGGGGTGCAGATCTACGACAAGAAGAAATACGAGCTAGTCACAAACTTCCCCTTCAAGGTGCGAGCGTTGATCAATGCGAAAGAGGGCCGCACAGGAGGTGGTTGTAAGAAGGCAATTCGCCTACTCAAGAACATGAAGGAGGATGCTGATTCGATCATCGCGCTGTCCAGTTTTGATATAATGTCATTGGTGTATTCAATGCAGGACTTCGACCTAATTCATCAGTCCTACCACGAGGGGAGAATCGTCGCATCATTGCAGAACTGGTTCTTTGCCTTGGCGCACAACGAGAGTTATTTGCGAACGCTTGATGCCGTGGATGGAAGCCGAAAGATCGTGCAGTCGGCAGCCGATGTCGTGGCGGTAACTCAGATGTCTGAGGAACTGAACATGCTGCTTCTGCGTATCGCACAGGAATTGCAGCCCGACGTCCCGACCAGTTATCCAGCATGGCGGGCCAAGGTTGAAGGCGAACTCTTGATCTAGGCGATGACTCGGAGGCATTTATCAACGCCACCATCAATCTCTGGAATGCTTGGTGAGCTGCACCAGAAACAATCATCCGCCGCAAGGATAATGCGGTCGGCGAACAGGTGGAGTTAGGAATGGTCGGTCGCGTCATCAACCTTTTCATGTGGGGATACCAAGAGAGCTACAGAATAACAATTCGATTGCTGGCTCGAGATGTCCTTAAGGAGTTGGGTGCGCCAGAGGAGGCAGAGGTGCTTCTTGTCGGAGCGCGTAGCCCCAATAGTAGGAACCCGAATCCGGTGTGTGTAGAGCCGGAAGATGGGAAGTGGCGCCTGTCGCTATTTGATGGTTTGCTCGATTCAGTCGAATCTACTTACCGTAATCACGACTTGCAGAACATGTTTTACGGCGACGAGCCAAGTATGCGCGACAAGCCGGAGTGGATGCGCCGAGACTCAGTACGCACGTCGGTTGGCAAGGCACTCAAGGCCTTCGATGTCGAGAACGACGCGACATCGTTCTGTGGCGAAACCAGGAGGATCGGTGATTACTATGTCACACCGGTCGTGCAAATTCCCAATGCTACCTTCTTGCAGTTTCCTCCGTTGCACTCCAAGCCGATCAAGAATGGACAGTTTGGAGAGGGATATCGCAGTCTGATCCACGCTGCAATGGCCGCAGTTCTTCATGAGGCTACCGAGGAGTTACACAACCCAGATCCGGGGCGCTTTGCTCATTGCAGCATGAGAAGCGCGGAGGAAGTCGTGCGAATTGCGGCGAAGGACTTTATGCATACGCCAGCGCTATCGGTCGAGCATCAGTACATCCATACCGATCTTTTCGATGCACTGAACCTCGTCTCCTCTCTCATGTACGAGGGCGCAAAAGGCGTAGGCCACCTCATACTCGTCGCCCCGGAGAACGACGCCGTCGATTTCATGGTTAAGTTTGCTGAGCCAGTGACTTTTCGTGAGCCGCGATGGGTTCGGAAAGTGCTACAGATGGCGACGACAGGTGTTGGAATCATCGCAGACAGTCGGCGCATCTACGGACTTGGGCAACTGAAGGATTCGCACGACGCCGGCGCACAAGATGCGTTCACAGTTGCCTTCCTCGATCATTATCACTGGGAACTGCGCTGCGGCAATCAAGGGCTGCTTCGCTGTCACTATGCAGTGCCAAAACTTCCGCAGGAACCCTTCGATAAGGCTGCCTTCCTCGCAAACTATGTTCGACTGTTTCCGCAGTCGTCACAGGAAAATGGATTGCACCTGTGGAACCTGCTGCTGGCCCAGATTCGCCAAGAACACGGCAGCATGATCGTTGTCGCGGGAGATGCGGCTAGCGAAGCACGCCGGCTCAGCAAGCAAGGTACCAGTATCGTGCCGACCCTGCTTTCTGAATCGTTGCTCCGGAGTGTCAGTGGAATCGACGGTACTATCCTGCTCGATCCCTCTGGCTTCTGTCACGCTATCGGGATCATTCTCGACGGTGAGGCGACCGATCAATGCACGCCTTCACGGGGATCGCGATACAACTCTGGCGTGCGCTACGTGCAGGCGAGCAATCATCGAAGGTTTGCCATTGTCGTGTCGGATGATCGCACGGTCGACATTATTCCTGGGCTCAGACGATTGCTCAGTCGCACTCGGATCGAGCAGCATGTTGCCGGGTTGGAAGCTGCGACGCTCAATAACTATAACGACTCTCGAAACTGGCTGGACGAGCATCGCTTCTATGTTAATGCCGAGCAATGTGCTCGGATCAACAGAGCGATCGATAGACTGGATGCTCTTCCGAAGGAGGTAGGCTTGATCTACCTTGGAACTGAAAGATTTGAAGTTCATCCTGAGATGAACGAAAGTTATCTAACTGACTGACGGAACAATGCCATCCAATGGCATCGTAAGTCCCCCGCCGCAACTGGCGGGGGACATGTCCGGAATTCTGTGTAAACCAGTCGTTGCCCATCCGCCTGTCGAGAGGCAGCAAAGGCCGATGAGCGGCCTGCTGGAAAGCACTGGATGAATCCAGATAGCACCCTACCCGCCTTGGACCAGACAGCAAAAAGGCCAACCCTTTTAGGTTGGCCTTTTTGCTTCCAGTTCAACAACCTGGAGGAATCCTTGTGGAGCGGGCGATGGGAATCGAATCCGACCCCCAAGTTGTTGAGTCTTAATCGATTCTTCCAAACCTAAACCAGTCACTGGACTGGCTCATGGACTAGTTTACCCTGCCAGTCGGAAAGCAGGCAACGCCTTCGCTCCAAGGCGAGCCATCCTCAGCCATGGACAGCCAGCGCACGGGGTGGCCTTCCTGGCCCACGTTGAACGCTCGTACCCTTCTGCGGCGCGATTCCTTTTTAGCCTATCAGCATACCGACCAGGTCTGACCCAGGGCGCTTTTGCCTGAAATTGGGTGGTGTGAGGCATCGCATTGCCGGATATCTCAAAGTCATAGATCGCCGCGAGATCAGTCCATTCCCAGCCGGTCTTGCCGGCGCTTCGCGCGATCATGATCCTCGCATGCGCGGCAACAGAGGCGCAGCCCCCATCTTGCTGACGCCGGAGCGACCTGCGTGCGATCACCGGCCATTCGTCAAGGCCCTGAGTGGGCTACCCCGGGGTAGCTCGCGTGTAACGCCGACATTGAGCCTGAATGGGAGGCGACTCGCGATGAGGCTCGATCCCTCCGCGCAGGGCTGCGCAGCGCCATCGTACCGCTTACGGGTTTTCAAAGCACTGGCCTCGACCGGGACAGGCAGGAGTCCTTGATGGGGTAGCAGTTACAGGGAGGCAACTACATGCAAGGGAGTTCGCTTTCGGAGGTGTATTACCGACCCATCGATGCGGCCATCCGATGGGCCGGGTTGTTCCGGTTCAGGGATGACATTCTCGCGGCCGTCAAGTCAAGAAGCCTGCCGGTAACGCTGGATTGCCCGCGCTGCAACGAGCTTCGTCTTTATACCGATCGCATCTACGATGCCATCTTCCACGGTGAACTGCCCTACGGACTGAACGGCATTACGATCAATGACGAGTCCCTGTGGGACTCACCCGATCTGACCGTTCGCCACGTCGACCTCAAGCGCTGGATGCTTCGGACCTATCCAGAGCAACGGCCGACCTTCCTTTTCTCCCGCCACGAGAGGATCACCCATCCGGTAATCACGCTGGAGACCGGTCATGCGCTCTTGGTGGAACGGGAAGCGCTGAAGTCCCAGCTGGAGCAGTGTCGCCATCAGTTGCATCAGCTCCAAGAGCAGCAGAAGAAGCAAGGGGCCCCGAATCTCAACTGCACCCCGTGCCCCCTCAGTGATCGTGCCGAGATCACCTATCTGAACATCATCGGCACGATGTTGGCCTTGATGCTCGGACGAACACCTTCCGGGGCTCCATACTCCAGTTTCAACAGCCAGGACGCGATCATCAGCGCCCTGATCGCCCATCACGGCAACCTCATGGGCGTCACCGAGCGTACGCTGCAGGCCAAGTTCGCCCAGGCCCGCCGCAGGTTGCAGGCAGCGAACCATTGAAGAGCGTCAAGCCCCAATCTGCGGTCGCGGAAACCGCATTTGCGGTGTTCTTTCCCACGGGGTTCCTGTCAATTACGGGTCACGCCAAACAAGCGCCAGTAAGCGCTAAGGAGTGCCCCTCATGTCGGACAAGCCACTTCCGCAGCCTGCGGGCGAACACCGCATCCTGCGCCGCGAGGAAGTCGAAGCCAAGACCGGTTTCAAGCGCGCCCACATCTACAGCCTGATGAAGGCGGGCAAGTTTCCGAAAGCCATGCGTTTGGGAATACGTGCGGTCGGCTGGGACTCGCTCGAAATCGAGCAATGGATCGCCGAGCGCCGCAGTGAGCGCATCTGATCCTCGTTCAGCTCTCCAACAATGAAACGAGGAGTCTGACGATGCTGGTCATCTCGATCATCTCCACCAAGGGCGGTGTGGGCAAGACGACAACGGCGGCCAACCTGGGTGGCCTTGCCGCCGACGCAGGGCTGCGCGTGCTGCTGCTCGATCTGGATGTGCAGCCCACGCTGTCGAGCTACTTCGCGCTGGACGCACGTGCGCCCGCTGGCATCTATGAGTTGCTGGCGTTCAACGAGCGTCGCATCGATCAACTGGTGTCGCGCACCGCCATCGCCGGGCTGGACCTGGTGCTGTCGAACGACGACCGCGGAGAACTGAACACACTGCTGCTGCATGCGCCGGACGGACGCCTGCGGCTCCGACACCTGCTGCCGGTGCTGGCACCGTTCTATGACCTGCTGCTGATCGACACCCAGGGCGCTCGCAGCGTGCTGCTAGAAATGGCGGTGCTGGCCTCGAACCTGGCGCTGTCGCCGGTGACGCCGGAGATCCTGGCCGCACGCGAGCTGCGGCGCGGCACGCTGCAACTGATCGAGGACATCGGGCCGTATCGGCACCTCGGCATCGAGCCTCCGCCGCTGCACCTGCTCATCAATCGGGTGCACCCGGTGTCGTCGAATGCCCGGCTGATTCAGCAGACGCTGCGGCAGATGTTCCAAGGAACGACGGGCGTGCAGGTGCTGGACACCGACGTGCCAGCCATCGAGGCCTATCCGCGCGCGGCGACGCGCGGCCTCCCGGTGCACCAGGTGGAGTGCCGACAGCCCGCCGGTCGTGTCGCGCCTTCGGCGCTGATGACGATGCGCGCCCTGGCCGGCGAGCTGTTTCCGCAGTGGCGGGAACGCTTTGCGCGGGTGTCCGGCCGATGCGTTGCGAAAGGCCCGGCAGGGAGCGAGGGCAATGACGAACGCGCATGACCTGGCCCGCGGCCACAAGCGGCTGCGGGCGCTGATCGACTTCGCCCTGGGTGAAGGTTGGCACGTGGTGCGCACACCGGGCGGTCACCTGAAGTTCACCAAGCCGGGCTGCGCGTCGGTCTACACCAGCTCGACGGCGAGCGACCACCGCGCCGGGCTCAATGCCCGTGCGCAGCTTCGCCGTTCCGACCGGCAGGCGCCCATCGGCGGGATACCGCCCCAGGACAACGGCCGTGGTTGAGCTGACCCCGCAGGACATGGCCGCCAAGCTGATGGCCTCCGGCTTCGAGCGCGGCGGTCCGACGGCCAAGGCCTTGAGCGACCCAATCGCCGACACACCGATGGTGGTGACGCTGGATCAATTGCGCCCTTACGACCATGACCCGCGCGTGACCCGCAACCCGGCCTACGAGGAGATCAAGGCGTCGATCCGTGAGCGCGGGCTGGATGCCCCACCCGCGATCACACGCCGGCCCGGAGGGGCCCACTACATCATCCGCAACGGCGGCAACACGCGCCTGGCGATCCTGCGTGATCTGTGGAGCGAGACCAAGGAAGAGCGGTTTTTCCGCATTGCCTGCCTGTTCCGGCCATGGCCGCAGCGCGGCGAGATCGTGGCGCTCACCGGCCACTTGGCCGAGAACGAACTGCGTGGCGGGCTCACCTTCATCGAGCGGGCACTGGGCATCGAGAAGGCACGCGGCCTTTACGAGCAGGAGAACGGCGGGCAGGCGCTGTCGCAGTCCGAACTGGCTCGGCGCCTAACGGCCGACGGCTACCCGGTGCAGCAGTCGCACATCAGCCGCATGCAGGACGCAGTGCGCTACCTGCTGCCGGCGATTCCGACGGTGCTGTACCGCGGGCTGGGCCGGCATCAGGTCGAACGGCTCGCGGTGCTGCGCAAGGCTTGCGAGCGCGCTTGGGAACGGCGTGCGCTGGGCCATCAACCCGCCGTGGACTTCGCCTCGCTGTTCCAAGATGTGCTGTCGCAGTTCGACACGCAGCCGGATGGCTTCTCGCTCCAGCGGGTGCAGGACGAGCTGGTGGGCCAGATGGTCGAGCTGCTGGAAGCGGACTACGACACGCTGAGCCTGGAGATCGACGACAGCGAAATTCGGCAGCGGGCGTTGACCAGCGAGCCCCAGCCGATGAGCCCGGCGGCACCCATCATGCCTGCGGCGCCGCGGCCTGCATCACCACCTCCGGCGGGGATGCAGGTCGGCGCATCGGCTGCACCCGCTGCCGAGCTTCCCCCCACACAGAACGCTGTAGCACCCGTGGCTGGCAGTGGGCAAGGTGAGGGGGAAGACACCGCTCCAGTACTGGCAAGCCGCGATGCGGAGCGCCTGCAAGGGCACATCGTGTCTCCAGCACCAACCACCGAACGCCTGCAATCCATTCAGCGCCTGGTAGCCGACCAGTTGGGCGACAAGCTGCCCGACTTTGAGACCAATGCCTTGCGCGCGATTCCCGTGCAGGTCGGCGGGCTCTACCCCATCTCGGATGTCTGGTACATCGAGCCCGGATTGGACGCGCCTGACCGGCTCCGCGTGCATATCGCGCAGTTCGCTCGTGAGATCGCCGAGGAAGCGGCGGTAGCGGGGCAAATCGAGCCCAGTGAGAGCGGCATCGGTTTCATTTGTGTAACTTCGACCATTGCCCAGGTGAAAGCGCTACCGGCCTTTGCCCGTGCGATGCTGACTCTGCTGGATGCGCTGAGCGCGGCGCCGGCACCCGCGACGGGGCTGGATCGTGCGCGACTGACCGACGACCTGGCGCCGCTGCTGCACGGCAGTGGCGGAACATCCATGCGCATGAGCGACGCCGGCCTGGTGAAGCTGTTCCGGCTGCTGCGCCTGGCGCGCCGGCTGCTGGACTTGGAAAGCGGTGCGGCTTCAGCCGACCCGGGCCGCGATTCCTGAGCGCTGGAGGCAACCATGTCGTCACCCCATCCGCTCAACCAGGCCGTCATCGCACAAGCCCTGCACGATCTGCGCAACGGCCAGTTGCGCCGCTGCAAGGCGATGGGTTTCGGCGAAGAGGAGCTGGACGCGCTCAAGCATCCGGCGCTGGTCAGCGTCCTGGTCAACGCCACGGTGTCGTGGTGTTCGGTCTCGGTCAACCGCGAGGTACTGAAGCGACTGCTGACGCAGGTGCATGACGTGGAGCAGGAAATCGCCACGGTGGACCGCATGCTGCGCCTGGGCGCGAGCACGGAGATGGTGAGCCGGTTCTACGGCCTCACCCATCAGGAGGTCGCCCTGCGGCGCGACATCCTCGGGCTGCCCAAGCGCAAGGGCCGGCACCCGGTGCTGGACGAGGCGCAGGAAACCACCCTGTGGGAGCACTGGAAAGCCGGAGTCACCGAGCGCCATATCGCGCTGGACGACGAGTTGGCCATGTTGGGCCTGACCATGGACCTGGCCGAGACCCTGACGCTTCCGATGTCGGTGGTCTGGGCGGCGATACGGAACTGGATCGACCAGGGGCTGGTGTAGGCCATGGCGACGGGCGGCGCACCACGGCGCGATGGTCCCATGGCGCTGTCGGCGCTGTTCGACGACGCGCTGCAGAACCTGGCGATGGCGCAAGGCACGGCGCCGGCCGGCGACGGGTTCCTGTACAGCGGCAATCGCCATGAAAGCGTGCCGCGTGCACTGTTCCTCGACCGGCGCCTGACGCCGCTGGAGCGCAACGCCTGGCAGGTCTTCCGCCTCCAGCTCAACGACGACGGCGTGACGGCCTTTCCGACCTATGAACAGCTTCGGCCTTACCTGGCCTCGATGCCGTGCGGGGCGCGGGCCTCGCACGAGACCGTCGCGCGCGCCCTGACGCTGCTGCGCCTGACGCGCTGGCTCAGCCTAGTGCGCCGCCGCCGCGACCCCAAGACCGGCCGCATCCTGGGCAACCTCTATGTCCTGCACGACGAACCGCTGACGCCCTTCGAGGCGATGCAGCTCGACCCCGACTATCTGGGTCTGGTGAGCCAGGCACTTACCCATGCAGCCAAGGCGGTGCAAATCGTCGGCATGCACACGCTGAAGGAGATTGCCGAGGACCCGCTGCTCAGCGGCCGCACGCTGCCGACGCGCTTGCAGGTGCTGTCCCAGCACATGGCCCGGCATGGGTGGACGACGACGAGTTATCCACAGGAGGGTGTCGACCACGAATCCGAAGAAGGCAAAGATAGCTTGCTTCGGAATGCAGAACGCCCGTCTTCGGAATCCGAAGCGGGGCCGAAGCCCGCGCCGGATGGCTCTCTTCGGAATCCGAAGGAGGACCGTACCGTACGTAAGGATCGTATTGATGAAGTACGTACAGTACCGCGCGCGAGGACGGTGCAGAACCTGCGACTGCCCGAGCGATTCCTGCGCTTGAAGGAAGAGCAGCAGGCAGGGGCGATGATCGCTTTGCAGCAGGTGGAAGAGACCCAGCGGCAGGCGGTGCTCGACGAGTGGGCAGCGCGGTGCCGCAGCAGCGCGGTGCGCAACCCGGCCGGCTATCTGTTCGGCATCATCCAGAAGGCGATCCGTGGAGAGTTCAAGGCGTGGGCAGGTCAGTCCGGCCGAGAGCATGGTCCACCGACGCCCCTATCCCCTGGGGATAGCGCTTCCGCGCCTGCCACCCGCGAAGTTGCCCTGCGGCACATCGCCGACCTGCGGGAAAAGCTGCGATTGCGGTGACTGCGGGGGCGCGGTCCGGCCGGAATCAGAATGTGCTACAGGCAAGATGGGGATCGGGGCGGGCGCTCAGCGCAAGCATTGCCGAAGATCACGGGCCTTGACGCTGTCCTGGTAGATGGACACGAAGGTCGCGACATCGATACCCAGAATGCCGGCGATGTCGACGAACTCAGTGAAGTCGAGACGCCGCTCCCCTCGTTCGTACTTGGAGATGAAGCTCTGGGGCCGGCCGAGGGCCTTGGCAACCTGTACCTGGGTAAGCCCGGCGACTTCCCGCGCCTCGATCATCATCGTTCGGAAGAGCTCGTATTGGGGGCGGTGCAGCGAATTGACCATCCCCATACCTTAATAACCCATTGTGGGATATCCCGAATCGGGATCTCCTGATGACATGCATCCGGATCGCGTATCGACGCTGGAGGAACGGACTTCCGACGAGGGGGACTCTCGCCCCTGCCCAGTAGCGGGCGGCGAGGTGCCGCCCGGCGTGGCCGGCGACCGG